>NZ_SOGI01000027.1:0-92430 GCF_004403385.1 Cryobacterium sp. TMT4-31 | reverse complement strand
ACGGTGGGAGCCGCCCCGCTGGCCGGTGCCCCCGCGGTCGCGCCGCCGGGGGCCGCGCCGGTGCTGTCCATCCCCGCGTTTGTTCCCACGTTCCCCGGCTCGCCGCCGCCGCGCACTCCGCTGCCCGCGGTCGCTCCGCAGCGCGCGGCTGCCTCGCAGGCCGCATCCGTCTGGCAGCTCACCCTTGCCGACGGCCAGATCATTCCGGTGACGGGCTCGCTCGTGCTGGGCCGCGACCCGGCCCCGGTCACCCGCCGGGCCGCGACGATGGTCAGCGTGATCGACCCGGCCCGGTCGGTGTCGAAGTCGCACGCCCTCGTCGAGCTGGTCGACGGGGAGCTGTGGGTCACCGACCTGCACTCCACCAACGGCGTCAGTGTCGGCGACGTGCACGGCGAACGCACTCCCGTGAATCCGGGCGTCCGCACCGCGATGGGCGCCGGCGTCAGCCTCTCCCTCGGTGAATTCGCGGTGCAGGTGTCGCGGCCCGACGCCTAGGGCTGTCCGGCTGTGCTGTCCGTGCTCGAGCCGGTTCCGCCAGGGCCCGTGCTCGAAAGCGGCGGAGTCTTGGGCAGCCGCAGTGCAGCAGCTAAGCCGAGCAGTCCGGCGAGGGCCAGGCCGGCGTAGACCACGGTGAGCGCCGTCTGCCGGGCCTCGGCGTTGATCTCGATGATCTCGGCCTGTTGGTCGGCGGGCAGCTCCGCGACGGCGTTGCCGAGCTGCGCGTCGCTGATGATCTGAGCCTTCTCGGTGACCGCGGTGTCCAACTGGGACTGTTCGGAGGAGGAGAAGACCGGACTCTCGTCGATCAGGCTTGTCGCCGTCAGGACGAACACCGACAGGATGAGCGCCCCGGCCAGGGACGTGCCCAGGGATGCGCCGATGTTCTGGGAGGTGTTGATGACCCCGGACGTTTCGTTGGAACGCTGCGGTTTCACCGACGACATGATCAGGTTCTGATTCTGGGAAGCGATGGTGCCCGCACCGAAACCGACCAGCGCCAGCCCCAGGATGAACTCGGTGCCGCTCGTCGCATCCCTGGCCAGCACCCCCATAGCCGCCGCGCCGAGCACGATGATGGCGAAGCCGGCGAGGATCACCGAGCGCGGCGCGAACCGGCGGCTGAACACCCGCCCGCTCACCGCCGCCGACAGGAGGACGGCCAGGGACAGCGGCAGCAGGGTGAGCCCGCTCTGGATCGCCGAGTAATTCAGTTCCATCTGCACGTAGAGGGAGAGTGCGAAGATCGCACCGGTCAGAACGAGGTACTGCAGCAGCTGCACGGCCGACCCCGACGAGACGGCGCGGATGCCGAAAAGGTTCAGGTCCAGGAGCGTGTCGTGGTGGTGGCGATCCCGGCTTCGTTCCACCAGGACGAAGACGAGGAGGAACACCAGGCCGATCGACACGAGGATGACCGTCGGTGAGATCTGGCCGGCGGTGAGCACGACCTGACCGAAGATCTCAACGTCAACGCGACTGATGAACAGGCCGTAGGCTGAGGCCATCACGATGCCCAGAACCGCAGTGATGAGTCCGGCGGAGCTGAGGATGAACCCCGGCCAGTCGAAGCGGGGTTTCCGGCCCAGGAAGGGCGCATCCTTGATGATTTTCAGCTGGGTGAAGATGAACAGCGCCACGAGCAGTTCGCTGGCGAAGGCCAACCGCCAGGAGAGGTACGACGTGAACAGGCCCCCGATGATCGGGCCGATCCCCGCGGCGATCCCCGCGATGGCGGCGAAGCCGGCGTAGGCCTTCGCCCGGGCGGGGCCGGCGGCGAAGTTCGACACGATCAGCGACATCATGGCCGGGAGCATCATGGCCGCGCCCAGCCCCTCGAGGAATGACCAGCCCAGGATGAACACGGTCAGCGTGGGGGAGAGCGCGGTGATGGTCGTGCCGACCGAGTACACGCTGAGGCCGATCACGAAGGCGCGCTTGCGGCCGATGATGTCGCCCACCTTGGCGCCGGCGATCATGAAGGCGGCCATCACCAGGGTGTACAGCGTGATGGCGTTCTGGATGCCGGTGACCGTCGTGTCAAAATCCTCCACGAGGGTCGACAGCGACACGTTCATGAACGTGGAGTCGACGACGATGATGAACTGGGCCAGCAGGATCACGATGAGCACCCTGCCAGTGGTCTTCGGAGCGGTCACGGTCGTCATGCGCACACCATACGTCGACCGTCCCCCACGGCCATGGCCCGCCGACATCCGTGAACCGTGAGAAGCCCACCAGGATGCGCGATTTTTAGGGGCACAGCTCACAGTTCGCGGACTTTAAAGCGCGTGTTAGCCTGAGGTGTGCTGCAACGTCGACTTCTTCTTCTGTGCCGCGACGAGTCTCGTATCTAACAGGCCCACTCGTCGCGGAGTTTGTCGTTGGCTGACCACCGTTCCCGAGGAAGACGCACGAACATGACTAACGCAGTGATCACCGATCCACCCACGCCGGACATCCGCCCCCGCACGCTGGCCGAGAAGGTGTGGGACAAACACCTGGTAGCCAAGGGCGAGAACGGCACCCCGGACCTCATCTACATCGACCTGCACCTCGTGCACGAGGTCACCAGCCCCCAGGCCTTCGACGGCCTGCGCCTGGCCGGTCGCCCGGTTCGCCGGCCCGACCTGACGATCGCGACCGAGGACCACAACACGCCGACCCTGGCGATCGACCGGCCCATCGCCGATCTCACCAGCCGCACCCAGATCGAAACGCTGCGCCGCAACTGCGCCGAGTTCGGCATCCGCCTGCACTCCCTGGGCGATATCGAACAGGGCATCGTGCACGTCGTCGGCCCGCAGCTGGGCCTGACCCAGCCGGGCATCACGGTCGTCTGCGGCGACTCGCACACCTCCACCCACGGGGCCTTCGGCGCCATGGCGCTGGGCATCGGCACCAGCGAGGTGGAGCACGTCATGGCCACCCAGACGCTGCCGCTCAAGCCGTTCAAGACCATGGCCATCACCGTCGACGGCACCCTGCGTCCCGGCGTCACCGCCAAGGACATCATCCTCGCCGTGATCGCCAGGATCGGCACCGGCGGCGGCCAGGGCTACGTGCTCGAATACCGTGGCAGCGCCATCCGCGCGCTCTCCATGGAGGGCCGCATGACGATCTGCAACATGTCGATCGAGGCCGGCGCCCGTGCCGGTATGGTCGCGCCGGACGCCACCACCTACGCCTACCTCAAGGGCCGCGCCCACGCGCCGGCCGACACCGATTGGGACGACGCCGTCGCGTACTGGGACACGCTGGCCACCGACGAGGGCGCCACCTTCGACGCCGAGGTGATCCTCGACGCCGACACCCTCGAACCGTTCGTGACCTGGGGCACCAACCCCGGCCAGGGCGTCTCGCTCAGCGACACCGTGCCCAACCCAGCCGAGATCGCCGACGCCAACGAGCGCAGCGCCGCCGAACGCGCCCTCGAATACATGGACCTGGCCGCCGGCACCGCGATGAAGGACATCCGCGTCGACACCGTGTTCCTCGGCTCCTGCACCAACAGCCGGGTCGAAGACTTGCGCGCCGCCGCCGAGATCATCAAGGGCAAGTCCATTGCCGACGGCGTGCGGATGCTCGTGGTGCCCGGGTCCGCCCGCGTGCGGATCGAGGCCGAAGCGGAAGGCCTCGACCAGATCTTCCTCGCGTTCGGCGCCGAATGGCGTTTCGCCGGCTGCTCGATGTGTCTGGGCATGAACCCGGACCAGCTGGCTCCGGGGGAGCGCTGCGCCTCCACCAGCAACCGCAACTTCGAAGGACGGCAGGGCAAGGGCGGACGCACCCACCTGGTCTCCCCGCTGGTGGCCGCGGCCACCGCCATCCGCGGCACCCTCTCAAGCCCGTGGGACCTCGTCCAGGACGGCACGCTCGGCCACGAGGCCGTTCCCGCCGTTTTCGTCCCCGCCAGCGTCTAGGAGCAGTCGTCATGCAGAAATTCACCACCGTCACCGGTGTCGCCGTTCCCATGCGCCGCTCGAACGTCGACACCGACCAGATCATCCCCGCAGTGTTCCTCAAGCGCGTCACCAAGACCGGATTCGAAGACGCCCTCTTCTACGGTTGGCGGCAGGATCCTGAGTTCATTCTCAACCAACCCGCCTACCAGAGCCCTAAGGTCCTGGTAGTCGGCGCCGACTTCGGCACCGGATCTTCGCGTGAACACGCCGTCTGGGCGCTGCGCGATTTCGGCTTCGATGTGGTGCTGAGCCCCCGATTCGGCGACATTTTCCGGGGCAACTCGGGCAAGCAGGGCCTACTGGCCGGCCAGATCAGTGAGGACGACGCCGAGACCCTCTGGGGGATCCTCGAGGCGAACCCCGGAATAGAACTGACCGTGGATCTGGTTGCCTCTACTGCCAGTGTCGGCGACCTCACAGTCTCATTCGAGGTCGACGAATACACTAGATGGCGACTGCTGGAAGGCCTGGACGACATCGGCCTGACCCTGCGCGACGAAGCGCGAATCGCAGAATTCGAATCCCACCGGGAGCCCTGGCGCCCCCGCACTCTCCCCGCAAGGCAGGTAAATTTGTGATCATCCTCGGCGAAAACAATCAGGTCCGCGAAAACGTTCAAGAGAATGCAGAGCGCGGAAACGCGCAGAGTCACGGAGCCAATGTAGGCCTGGTCGGCGACAAGATCACCATCCGCGGCGGCCGCCCCCTGGTCGGTCGCATCGAGGTCAAGGGTGCCAAGAACCTGGTCACCAAGGCCATGGTTGCCGCACTCCTCGGCGAAACCCCGAGCATCCTGCGTGACGTGCCGAACATCAGCGACGTACGCATCGTGCGCGGCCTGCTCGAGGCCCACGGCGTCAAGGTGACCGAGGGCGACGAGCCCGGCAGCCTGCAGCTGGACCCGGTGGACGTGGAGAGCGCGCACTACGCCGACATCGACGCCCACGCCGGCTCCTCTCGCATCCCGATCCTGTTCTGCGGCCCGCTGCTGCACCGCCTCGGCGAAGCTTTCATCCCCGACCTCGGCGGCTGCCGCATCGGCGACCGCCCCATCGACTACCACCTTGAGGTGCTGCGCAAGTTCGGCGCCGTCGTCGAGAAGCAGGAGAGCGGCATTCGCATGTCGGCGCCGAACGGCCTCAAGGGCACCAAGGTGGAGCTGCCGTACCCGAGCGTGGGCGCCACCGAGCAGGTGCTGCTGACGGCCGTGCGTGCCGAGGGCATCACCGAGCTCAAGAACGCCGCGATCGAGCCCGAGATCATGGACCTCATCAACATCCTGCAGAAGATGGGCGCCATCATCACGGTCGACACCGACCGGGTCATCCGCATCGAGGGTGTCGACAGCCTGCAGGGCTACCAGCACCGCGCCCTGTTCGACCGCAACGAGGCCGCCAGCTGGGCCGCGGCCGCGCTGGCCACCGACGGTGACATCTTCGTCGGGGGCGCCAAGCAGGCCGAGATGCTCACCTTCCTCAACGTCTTCCGCAAGGTCGGCGGCGCGTTCGACATCCACGACGACGGCATCCGTTTCTACCACCCGGGCGGCGACCTCAAGCCCGTCATCATCGAGACGGATGTTCACCCCGGCTTCATGACCGACTGGCAGCAGCCGCTCGTGATCGCGCTCACCCACGCCCACGGCGTGTCGATCGTGCACGAAACCGTCTACGAGCAGCGCTTCGGCTTCGTCGACGCCCTGGTCGAGATGGGCGCCACCATCCAGATCCACCGCGAATGCCTCGGCGGGCACCCGTGCCGCTTCGGTCAGCGCAACTTCAACCACTCCGCCGTCATCGCCGGCCCGACCAAGCTGGTCGGCGCCGACATCGAGGTACCCGACCTGCGCGGTGGCTTCAGCCACCTCATCGCGGCCCTCACGGCCGAGGGAACCTCCACCGTGAGCAACGTGGGAATCATCAGCCGCGGGTACGAGAACTTCATCACCAAGCTGCGTCTGTTGGGGGCTGACTTCGATCTCGAAGGATAATGGCACCGTGCCAGATACAGACGTGCCAGATTCCAACGCGCCAGATTCCCCGTCGTTACCGGTGACGAAGTCCGGCCGGGTGCGCTCCGAGAAGAGCAAACCCTCGATTTTCTGGCTGCTTGCCGTGCTCGTGCTGCCGCCGATGAACCTGGCCGCGCGCTACAAGATCACCGACGGCCACAAGTTCCCCCGTGAGGGCGCGTTCGTTCTCTCGCCCAACCACTACAGCGAGATCGACCCGATCGTGATGGGCATGGTCAGCTGGAAGCTCGGCCGGCTGCCGCGGTTCCTGGCCAAGGCGTCGCTCTTCAAGCTGCCCGTTGCCGGCTGGCTGCTGAAGAAGTCCGGGCAGATTCCGGTGCAGCGTGGCGGTTCGGTGCGCGGCAGCGAGCCCGTCAAGGCCGCCCGTCGGCTCGTCGAACGCGGCCAGATGGTGGTCGTGTACCCGGAGGGGTCCCTCACCCGCGATCCGGGCATGTGGCCCATGCGCGGCAAGAGCGGCGCCGTGCGGATCGCCCTGGAGCAGGGCATCCCCATCGTGCCGGCGGCGCACTGGGGCACCCAGCAGCTCATGGAGCGGTACTCCAAGAAGCTGCACCTGTTCCCGCGCAAGACCATCCTGGTCAAGATTGGCGACCCGCTCGACCTGGCCGAGTTCCGCGGCCGCAACCTCGATACGGCGACGCTGAACGAGGCGACCGCCGTGGTGATGGACGCCATCACCGCCCTGCTCGAGGACCTCCGCAACGAGACCGCACCGGCCAAGCGCTGGAACCCCTCTGAGCACGATCAGAAAGAGACCGGCCGTTTTGAAGCCTAAAGTCCAGCCAGGCACCCGCGTTGCCGTTCTCGGCGCCGGAAGCTGGGGCACCACGTTCGCGAAAATCCTCACCGACGGCGGAGCGGATGTGGTGCTCTGGGCCCGCCGCCCCGAGCTGGCGAAGGAGATCACCGAGGGCCGCCGCAACAGCGACTACCTGCCCGGCATCAACCTGCCCGTGGGCCTCCGCGCCACGTCCAGGCTCGATCTGGCCCTCGCCGGCGCCGATCAGGTCTTCGTCTCCGTGCCCAGCCAGTCCCTGCGCGAGAACCTCATCCAGGCCGAACCGTTCCTGGCGCCCAACGCCATCATCGTGTCGCTGATGAAGGGCGTCGAACGCTCCTCGGGTCTGCGGATGAGCGAGATCATCGAGCAGGTCCTGCCGATCGACCCGGCCCGCATCGCCGCGATCTCCGGGCCCAACCTCGCCCTGGAGATCGCCAAGGAGCAGCCCACGGCCGCCGTGGTGTCCTCGTCGAACCTGGATACCGCGCACGCCGTGGCCCTGTTGGCCACCACGAAGTACTTCAGGTCGTACGTGAACACCGACGTCATCGGCACCGAGTTCGGCGGCGTGCTCAAGAACCTCATCGCCGTGGCGATCGGCATCGTGGACGGCGTCGGCTACGGCGAGAACACCAAGGCGTCGATCATCACCCGCGGGCTCGTGGAGATGACGGACTTCGCCGTGGCCTACGGCGCCCAGCCGGAGACCCTCGCGGGTCTGGCGGGCCTCGGCGACCTCATCGCGACCTGCCAGTCCCCGCTGTCCCGCAACAACACCGCCGGCCGGCTGCTCGGCCAGGGCTACAGCTACAACGACGTCATCGCGCAGATGCAGCAGACCACAGAGGGACTCGCATCCGTGAGCCCGATCCTCGAGTTGGCGCGTGCCAAGGGTGTCGACATGCCCATCGTCGAACAGGTACGCCAGGTGCTGGCGGGTACGCTGAAGCCGCGGGATATTGCGCCGCACCTCACGACTGACTCCGGCGCACCGCAGGGTGAAAGGACCATTGATGACGGACAAGCTCACGGTAGCGCTGCTGTTTGGGGGGCGTTCAAGCGAACATTCGATCAGCTGCGCCACAGCGGGCGGGGTACTGGCCGCAATTGACCGGAACCGCTACACGGTCATCCCGGTAGGCATCACCCGCGACGGCACCTTCGTGCTCGAAGACGACGATCCGACCAAGTTCGCGCTGACCGCCGCCGCCCTGCCCGAGGTCACCGACAACGGGACCCGGGTGCTCTGGCCCGACAGCGCGCGTAGCCGCGAACTCATCGTCGTGGACGACTCCGGCCGCCGGAGCCTCGGCCCGATCGACCTGGTGTTCCCGATCCTGCACGGACCATACGGCGAAGACGGCACCGTGCAGGGGATGCTCGAACTCGTCGACCTGCCGTTCGTCGGCTCCGGTGTGCTCGCGTCAGCGTTGGGCATGGACAAGCACTTCACCAAGACCGTTCTGCAGCACTCAGGGCTGGCCGTGGCCCCCTGGCGAACCATCACCGCGGACGACTGGGCCGACGCGCCGGGGTCGGCTTACGCCGCCCTGGAGGAGCTGGGGCTGCCCGCCTTCGTGAAGCCGGCCAGAGCCGGCTCCAGCGTCGGCGTGAGCCGGGTCGCCAACTCCGACCAGCTGGCCGAGGCGATGGCCGTGGCGCTGGCCGAGGACGACAAGGTGCTCATCGAGGCGGGCCTGGTGGGCCGCGAGCTCGAGGTCGCCGTGCTGCAGGGGCGCCCCGGCGAACCGGCGCATGCCTCCGTTGCCGGTGAGGTCGTCGTCACCGGCCGCGACTTCTACGACTTCGCCGCCAAGTACCTCGACGCTGCGGGCATCGAACTGCTCTGCCCGGCGGACCTCGCCCCGGCGGACCTGGCCGAGATGCAGGACATCGCGGTGCGGGCGTTCGAGGCCATCGACGCCGGCGGCCTGGCCAGGGTGGACTTCTTCCTCACCGCCGACGGCTGGGTGATCAACGAGATCAACACCATGCCGGGCTTCACCCCCATCTCGATGTTCCCCAGCTGCTGGCTGGCCAGCGGGTACACCTACCCGCAGCTGATCGACGAGCTCATCGAGGTGGCCCTGGCCCGGGCAGCGCACAAGCGCCGCCGCACCTCCGCCGTCGTCACCGAGTAACGCAGACGCCGCCACCACTTGCCGTGAAACGCCCCCTTCAGCTGCTTTGAAGGGGGCGTTTGCCGTGAGTCGATGGGTGCGCCCTCCACGACTTTCCGCAGGATTCCCCTTCAGCTGCCCTGAAGGGGGTATTTCCGGCAACTCGATGAGGGGCGCGCGGGCCCGGGCACGGCATCCGCGGCCTCCGCGCGGCGGAGCCCTCCTCAGGGCGCAGGCGTCTCGCTGGGCAGGGTCACGTCGTCGGCGCTGAGGCACTGCTTCGAGGCGGGAACGTTCGCGACGGCCGCGGCGAGGTCGACCAGGGTGGTCGATCCGCTGACCAGCTCGGAGTCGAGGTAGACCTCCGTGGCCGGTTCACGCCCATAGGTGGTGTACCGGTACATGGGCGCCTCACTGTCATCCTCGATCCAGTCGACTCCGTTGATGCTCACGCACGGCAGCGTGGTGGGTCCGGGCACCTCGACGCCGCAGGTGAGCAGCACCGCGCTGGGGTCACCCCAGGCGCCGGTGGCCTGAGCGTTCGTCTCCCGCTCGGGCTGGTCGGCCACGGTCGTCGGCAGGCGCACGATGATGTCGGCGCAGGCGGGGTTCTCCGCATCCGCTGCCGGTTGCATCGGAACCGCGGCGGCACACCCTGTGAGCACAACGGCGGAGGCCGCGAGCAGCAGCGCTGTCGCGGCGCGGACACCGGTGCTGTGGCGGAGCCGGCGAGAGAGGGTGAACTGGAGAGTCATCACATTCAGGTTACCGTTTGAAGCATGACCAATGCTCCCGACCAGACCCTGGCTGACCTCAGCGAGGGCGAGGTGCTCGCCCGCATCTTCCCGCGGCTGCCGCACGCCGACACCGAGTTGCTCGGACCCGGTGACGACGCCGCCGTGCTCTCCGCGGCCGACGGCCGGTTCGTCGTCACCTGCGACATGATGATCCAGGGCCCGGACTTCAGGCTGGCCTGGTCGACGCCGCACGACCTGGGCTGGAAGGCCGCCGCCACGAACCTGTCCGATGTCGCCGCGATGGGCGCGAGGCCCACAGCGCTCGTGGTGGCCATCGCCGCTCCGCCGTCCACACCGATCTCGGTCATCCTCGGCATCGCCGACGGGTTGCGCGACGGCTGTGAAGCGTTGGCTCCGGGCTGCGGGGTCGTGGGCGGTGACCTGTCCGCCTCCGACGCCCTCACTCTCTCGATCACGGCCTTCGGCGACCTCGAGGGTCGGGCGCCCGTGCTGCGTTCCGGTGCCCGGCCGGGGGACATCGTTGCCCACGCTGGACGTCTGGGTGACGCCGGCATCGGCCTCGGGCTGCTGTTCCGCTTCGGGGTGGACGCCGACGGAGTGCCGAGCCGCGCGGCCGCCGATGCCCTCAAGCTGCGCGAGCCCCGGTTCGTCGAGGCGCAACTGGCGCCGGTACCGCCGATCCGGTTGGGCGCTGTCGCGGCGGCCGCCGGAGCGACGGCCATGCTCGACGTGTCCGACGGGCTGGCTATCGATGCGGGCCGGCTCGCGCGGGCCAGCGGCGCCGGCGTCGATTTTGATTCAGCGGCGCTCGGCGACCAGCGGGAGCTGGCCCTGGGCGGGGGAGAGGACCACGGCCTGCTGGCCATCTTCCCGCCCACCGCGGAGCTCCCCGTCGGATTCCGGCGCCTCGGCACCGTCACCGGCGAGTCCGGGATCGTGCTCGTGGACGGTGAGCCGCACACCCAGGGCGGTTGGGACCCGTACCGCGGCTGGGACGGCGCCACCACCTGAGGCACCCTCCCCAACGATGAGCCGGCTCAGGCGGGCGTGACCAGGGCGCGGGCGATCTCCCTCGCCCAGGCTTCGATCTCCGGCCAGTCGCGGAAGTCGCCGGCCGGGATCTTCTCGGCCGCGCCGGGGAACTTTCGAATCACCCTGTGCCCCAGGCTGAGCACATCCGGATCGATGGCTCCGAAGAACACCCGGTGACCGACCGGCCGCACGCTGTTGGTGAAATCGGCGATCTCCGCGGGCACGGTGCTCTCCCGCACATCGGTGCCGTCGGCATCCGTGGTCGCCGATCCGAGCGGGCCGCTGCTGAACAGCCAGACCCGGTGTTCGAGAAGGGTGGGCTGGTAGCGGTGCACGAAGGTCGTGGCATCTTTGAGCCAGTGACCCATGTACACGGCGCTGCCCACCACGAAGGCGTCGAAACCCGCCACATCCTCCGCGTGCGGGGGCTGTGCGGCATCGTAGACGCGGGCGTCCAGGCCGGCGAGGCCGAGTTCGGCGCCGATCCGTTCGGCGATGCCCAGGGTGGCGCCGTACTGGCTGGCACAAACAACCGCTACACGCACAGCGTCGACCTTTCGAATGCGGTGGACGACGGTGCCCACACATCAACCGTAGGCGCAAAAATCCGTTCTGACCAGCCCTCTTCAGGGGTTTCCTACACCGGGCCGGCCACCCCGGCGTACCAGAGGGTGGTGTCGCCGTAGTTCTTGCGGCGTTCCACGACGAGGCCGGGTCCCCAGGTGGGTTCCGGCGACCGGGACGAGCGTTCCACCACCACGAGGGCGTCCGGGTCCAGCAGCGGCGCCAGGGCGGCGAGGTTCGCGGCCAGCTCGGCGTCCGGGAGGTCGTACGGCGGGTCGAGGAAGACCAGGTCGAAGCCGTCCGGGGTGCCGGCCAGGAAGGATTGCACGGCCTGGCTGGACACCGAGATAGCGAGGTTCGCGCCCTTCGGGGCGGCCTTCTGCACCGCGGCGGCGTTCTTACGGCAGGTCTGGCTGGCCGCGAAGCCGTTCTCGACGAGGGTGACGACCCTGGCGCCGCGGCTGGCGGCCTCGAGGCCGAGTGCGCCGGAACCGGCGTACAGGTCGAGCACCCTGTAGTCACGGATGGCGTCGCGGGCGTCGAGTGCCGAGAACAGTGCCTCGCGCACCTGGTCGCTGGTGGGCCTGGTGCCCTTGGCCGGCACGGTGAGGGTGAGGGAGCCGGCGAACCCGGCGACAATTCGCGTCATTTGTCTTCGAGCCTAGCCTTCGCGCGCCATCCACAGTCTGCGGGGTCGGTGCCCGGCGTCGGTGCTGACGTTTAGCATCGGAGTATGACCGGTTCGGATGCCGCCACCTCGCACGGGGACGCCGCCGACGACCCCGGGGCGCTGACCCTCGATTCGGCCCTGCGGGGCGTTCTCGGCCAGGGCCAGGCGACCCTGCTGGACAAGGCCTTCGGCATGGCGACGGTGGGCGACCTGCTCAGCCACTACCCGCGCCGATACGCCCGGCGCGGCGAACTCACCACGCTGGCGGCGTTGCCGCTGGACGAGGCCGTGACAGTGCTGGCCGAAGTGCTGTCCGTGACGGTGAAGAGCCCCGGCAGCCGGCAGCCGGGCAAAAAGTCACCGCACCGGACGGAGGTCATCATCTCCGACGGGCGCGGCATGCTCTCGCTGACCTTCTTCAACCAGCCCTGGTTGTCCAGGACCCTGCGCCCCGGCATGCGGGCGATGTTCTCCGGCAAGGTCACGATTTTCAACAAGACCCGTCAGCTCGCCCAACCCGACTACGAGATCGTGCCGGGCAGCGACGACCCCATGGACGCCACGATCTCGCCGGAGGATGCCGCAGAGGCCCGCCTGTGGGCCGACCGGCCCATCCCGATCTACGGTGCGACGGCTGCTGTGACGAGCTGGCAGATCGCCAAGCTGATCGTGAAGGTCCTCGAGAGGCTCGGCCCGGTCGAGGACCCGATCCCCGAGCGGATGCGCCGCGAACGCGGCCTGCTCGAGCACCGGGACGCGCTGCTGCGCATCCACCGCCCCACCACCGACGACGACTGGAACGAGGCCAGGGAGACGCTCCGCTTCACGGAGGCGTTCGTGCTGCAGTGCGTGCTGGTGCAGCAGCACACCGAGCACCGCGCCCTGCGGACCCGGTCGCGGCAGCCGGTCCCCGGCGGTTACCTCGAGCGGTTCGACGCGACGCTGCCGTTCGCCCTCACCGTCGACCAGGAGATCACCGGCGCCGAGATCCTGCGAGACATTGCCCTGACCGCCCCGATGAACCGGCTGGTCCAGGGCGAGGTCGGCTCCGGCAAGACCGTCGTGGCCCTGCGCGCCATGCTCGCGGTGGCGGACTCCGGCGGCCAGGCGGCGCTGCTGGCCCCCACCGAGGTGCTGGCCGGGCAACACCTGCGCTCGATAGCCCGCATCCTGGGCCCCGACCTCACCGCCGAACTGATGCCCACCCTGCTCACCGGGCAGCTCCCCGTCGCCGAACGGCGGAAGGCACTGCTGCGCACGGTGTCCGGCCAGGCCCGCATCGTGATCGGCACACACGCCCTGCTCAGTGACACCGTCGGGTTCTTCGACCTCGGCCTGGTCGTCATCGACGAACAGCACCGTTTCGGCGTCGACCAGCGCGAGGCCCTGCGACAGAAGGCCGAACTGCCGCCGCACGTTCTGGTGCTCACCGCCACGCCCATTCCCCGCACCATCGCGATGACGGTGTTCGGTGACCTCGACGTGAGCACCATCGCCATGCTCCCGTCCGGACGCCCGGGGATCGAGAGCTTCGTGGTGCCCCTCGACGAAAAACCGGCCTGGGTGGTGCGGGTGTGGCAGCGGGTGTCCGAGGAGCTCGCGCTCGGCCGCCAGTGCTTCGTGGTGTGCCCCGCGATCGCGCCGAAGAAGCTCGAACAGGGCGAGGAGATCGACTTCGACGCCACCCCGATGACCACCGTCGAAGAGCTCAACGCCGAGCTGCACCGGCATCCGCTGCTGCGGGATGCCCGGATCGAACCGCTGCACGGCGCCATGACCGCCGACGAGAAGGACGACACCATGCGGGCCTTCGCGGCCGGTGACATCCAGGTGCTCGTGGCCACCACCGTCATCGAGGTCGGCGTCGACGTGCCCAACGCCTCGGTGATGGTCGTGATGGATGCCCACCGCTTCGGCGTGTCCCAGCTACACCAGTTGCGCGGCCGGGTGGGCCGCGGCGGCGTGCCCGGGCTATGCCTGCTGGTGACAGCGGCGCCGTCGGGGTCCCCGGCCCGGGACCGCATCGAGGCCGTCGCGAACACCCTCGACGGGTTTGTCCTGGCGCAGGTCGACCTCGAGCAACGGCAGGAGGGCGATGTGCTCGGCCGCTTCCAGTCCGGCGGCCAGTCGTCGCTGCGCCTGCTCCGCGTGGCGACCGACGGCGACATCATCGCCGACGCCAGGACCGCCGCCCGCGAACTCATCGGCGGGGACCCGGAGATGCGCACCATGCCGGCGTTGCGGGCGGCCGTGCGCCGCCGGCTCGACGACTCGGAGCGCGCCGCGCTCTCCAAAGGCTGAACGGGTCACCGTCAGCGTCTGAACGTCTGGGAAATCCGGCCGGACCGGGCAGCGGGCGCTGCAAGCTGGCGCTAGGGTGAACCGTATGCGCAGGATCGCCGTCGTACCTGGTTCATTCGACCCCGTCACACTGGGGCACCTCGATGTGATCCAACGAGCGGCGGGACTGTACGACGAGCTGCACGTTCTTGTGGTGCACAACCCGGCCAAGTCGGCGCTTCTGCCGATCACCCAGCGGGTCTCCCTCATCGAGCGGGCGATCATCGAGGCCGAACTGCCGGGAAACATCATCGTCAGCTCCTGGAGCATGGGCCTGCTCGTCGACTATTGCGTCGACGTGGGCGCCAGTGTGCTGGTCAAGGGCATCCGCTCTCAGATCGATGTGGCCTACGAGACCCCGATGGCCATCGTGAACCGCAACCTCGCGGGCGTCGAAACCATCTTCATGCTGCCGGACCCCGCTCACGCCCACGTGTCCAGCTCCCTGGTGCGTCAGGTTGCCGCCCTCGGCGGTGACATCGCCCCGTATGTGCCGCCCGCCGTCGCGGCCTTTCTGAATCGACCGCTCGCATGAACGCATTTCCGGGACGGTGGGTCTCGGAGTCGGCCGTGGCCGGCACGACCACCGTCGGTGCGGCATCCCGCAGCGCCATCGACGGGGACGGTGAAACCGACGTGGCTCTCGCCGACGTGCAGGGAGCCGCCCTCGCGATCATGCGCAACGTCGAGTCCGTCATCGACGGCAAGCATTCGGCCGTGCAGATCGCGCTCACGGTGCTCCTCGCCGAGGGACACCTCCTCATCGAGGACGTGCCCGGAGTGGGCAAGACCATGCTCGCCAAAGCGCTCGCCAAGTCCGTGGACTGCAGCGTCAGCCGCATCCAGTTCACGCCGGACCTGCTGCCCTCGGATGTGACGGGTGTGTCGATCTACAACCAGTCTGAGCGGCGGTTCGAGTTCAAGCCCGGCGCCATCTTCGCGAACATCGTGATCGGCGACGAGATCAACCGGGCCAGTCCCAAGACCCAATCCGCGCTGCTGGAGTGCATGGAGGAACGCCAGGTCACCGTCGACGGACACAGCTATCCGCTGGCGCGCCCGTTCGCCGTCGTCGCCACCCAGAACCCCATCGAGATGGAGGGCACCTACGCCCTCCCCGAGGCCCAGCGCGACCGTTTCATGGCGCGCATCTCGATGGGTTACCCCGACCCGGCCTCCGAACTCTCGATGCTCGACTCCCGCGACCTGACCAGCCCGCTGTCCAGGATCGACGCCGTGGTCACCGGCCCCCAGCTGCGGGGCATGATGTCGGCCGCACGGAGCGTGTTCGCCTCCGGGGCGGTCAAGGAGTACGCCGTCGCCGTGGTGCGGGCCACCCGGGACGACCGCGACCTGCGGTTGGGGGCGAGCCCGCGGGCTACCCTGCAGCTGATCAGGGCCGCGAAGGCCCAGGCGGCTCTGCACGGCAGGGAGTATGTGCTTCCCGACGACATCGACTCGCTAGCCGTCGCCGTGCTCGGGCACCGTTTGGTGCCCACCACCCGGGCACTGGGCCATCGATCGCAGGACAGCGCCCTGCTCATCGAGGAGACGATCAGGCGCATCCTCGCGGCCACGCCCGTGCCGACGGGGTCGCAGGGCCGCCTGTAGCGGGCGGCACACTATCGGAGTCATCATGGGCCATAGATGCAGGTGGACGTGACGCAGATGAGCAAGACGCAGAGGGGCATGACCCGGACGGACCTGACCGGGCGACGCGGCCGGGCCCGCCGATTGGTTCGCCCCACAGTGCGCGGGGCCGTTTTCCTGGGCGTCGGGGCGGTGCTGTTCGCGGTCGCCTGGGCCTACGACGAACGCGACCTCCTGTTCGTGGCCGGGGTGCTGCTTCTGGTCCCGACAGTGGCCCTCGGCTTCGTCCTCGTCCATCCGGTGCGCGTGTCCGTCACCCGCACGTTCAGGCCCGGCACCGTGACAGCGGGGTCCAGCGCCACCGTGACGATCCAGATCCGCAATCTCGCCCCAACGCCCCTGCTCGGACTGCGCTGGCGCGACGCGGCGGTCAGGGGCGTCAGCGTGCCGCCGAGCCAGCCGCTGCGGTCCCTCGCACCGGCGCGAGCCGGGCGCTCGAGCGCCGCAGACACCGCGGTGGTGAGCTATCAGCTGCATCCATCCCGGCGGGGGGTGTATCCGATCGGACCGCTGATGCTCGGCCGGTCGGACCCCTTCGGACTCGCCTACAGCGAGTGGCCGATCGGCTCACCGCATGATTTGACCGTGACGCCCAGGGTCACCTCGCTGCCGGGCAACGGTGTGTCGATCACACGGGGCGAGGGCTCCCGCCATGAACGTGTTCGGCATCTCAACAATGACTCGGATGAATTGATCGCCAGGGAGTACCGGCCGGGGGACCCGATGCGCAGGGTCAACTGGCCGGCGACCGCCCGGCATGGCGAGATCATGGTCCGGCAGGAGGAACAACGCAGCCATCCCGAAGCGCGCGTCATCCTCGACACCACCCGCGGAGGGCGGGGCGCCGACCGCGGGCACGACGCCGAATTCGAGCTGGCCATCGAGTTGGCCGCGTCCGTCGCCGTTCATCTGCTCGAGGGCGGGTTCAGACTCGATGTGGTGGAGCTCGGCCCCTGCCAGCTCCTCCCCGTGCGGCCAGTGGCGGGGGACTCCAGGGTTCCTCACGATCCGGACAACGGCCGGCGAGGGGGCCTGCGCGGCGACGACCCGGCTTCGTTCACCGGTCCGGAAGGCGTGCCCGCGCTTGTCGATGCCCTGGCGATCGTGGTCCGACGTGACCGCGTGACCCACGCCGCGATCGATGACGGCCTCGGCCACCGGCCGGCAGCGACTCTGGGCCGTCAGGTTCCGTCCTTCGCGGTTCTCGTCGATATCGGCCCCGCCGACACGCGTGACCTGGTCGCCTTGCGCGGCCTCTGCCAGCCCGCCGTCGCGTTCGTGTTCGACACCATGAGCGCCGACTCCATCGAACGCCTGAGCGAGGCCGGCTGGCAGTGCGCGCTGGTGGATACGTCGGCACCGGTCGCGGTTGCGTGGGCGCAGGCCGGGCAGGACACGGCGGCGACGCGATGACCAGAACTGAAATCGTGCGCTGGCCGCTCACCCTGGCGCTGCTGGTGCTGCTGATGACCGGATGCACCGCCCTGGGCGCCGTCCTGGCCGGATCGTCGTGGTGGTTGGTGCTGTTGATCGTGGCGAGCGTCGTGCTCGTCGGTTCGGCAGGGCTGCGTCGGGCGGGGGTGCACAGTGTGGTCGTGCCGCTGCTGGCGACGGGTGGGCTCATCGTGCTACTCACACTGTTCTTCGGTGGCGGGACCGGGCTGCTCTGGCTGGTTCCCACCGGCGATACCGTCGCCCGCTTCACCGAACTGGCCACTGACGGGGTGCGCTCCATTCAGACGCAGGGCACTCCGGCCCAGGTGCTGGACGGCATCCTGTTCCTCCTGGCCGTGGGAGTGGGCTTGTTGGCGATCCTGATGGACATCCTCGCGATCGGTCTGGGCCGGCCCGCGTTGGCCGGGATCCCGGCCCTGGTCCCCGTTGCGGTACCCGGTTTTGTGGTGTCCACCGGTGCGGACTGGGTCGCCCTCGTTGCGACAGCCGCCGCGTATCTGCTCCTCCTGCGCATCGACGTGCATCTGCGTGGGATGCGGGTCAACCGGCAGGCCGGCGGGCGCGGAACAGGGATCACGGGTGCGACCGGGGCCGTACGCGGAGCCATCGCCATCGCTGCCATCGGCATCGTCGGCTCCCTGATCTTCAGCCTGTCGGCGCCCGTGATCTCCGGCGGAGCCTTCGGCTCGCGGTCCGACAGCGCGCTCTTCGGTGCCGGAGTCAGCCAGATGATCGAACTCGGCCAGGACCTGCGCAGGCCCAAGGCCGGTCCCGCGCTGCACTACCGCACAACGGCCGTCGAGCAGCCGTACCTCGCACTGCTCACCCTCGATGACATCAAGGGCACCACGTGGCTGCCGAGGGCCGTCGAGGTCGATGAGGACCTGACCGTCGACTCCATAGCGAATCCGCCGGGGCTCTCCCAACGGGTGGCCAGGACCGAGGCCAACACCATCATCGACATCGACGGGGTCCGCACCGACATGCTGCCGGTCCCCGTGCCCGCAACGAGCGTCGATGGGCTCACCGGGGACTGGTTCTGGAACAACGACACCCGAGCCATTTCGAGCACCGACAGCACGACCATCGGCCAGCGCTACGCGGTGACGTCCCTCGAACTGCAGCCCACCAGGGAACAACTTCGTGAGTCCGGCACCCGGTACCCCGTCGACATCGAGCCGAGTCTGTTCCTGCCGATGGGAACACCCGGGATCATCGGTGACACCGCCCGCATCGTCAGTACGGGTACGGAGTCGAACTACGACGCCGCGGTGGCCATCCAGGATTACCTGCGCGGAAGTGAATTCAACTACGACACCGAGGCTCCGGTCGATGAGGGGTACGACGGCGGCGGGGCCGATGTCATCGCCACGTTCCTCGACGTGAAACGCGGCTACTGTGTGCACTTCGCCTCGGCGATGGCCCTGATGTCGCGCAGCCTGGGCATCCCGGCCCGGATCGTGCTGGGGTACCTCCCCGGCACCCGGACGGCCACGGCCGTCGACGGCATCAACCGGTACAACGTCGACTCGCACGACCTGCACTCCTGGCCGGAGCTCTACTTCGTCGGGGTCGGCTGGGTGCCTTTCGAACCGACCCCTGGGCGGGGCACGGTTCCGGACTACGCCGCGCCGGAGAGCTCGACGGCGTCCGGTGCGCCGTCCGCGGGTGAGGCGCCGTCGGTCGTGCCGCGGGCCAACGACAACCCCGGATTCGAGGGTGGCCCCGTGGACACTCTGGCGGCCGAGGAGGATGAGTTGCCCAACATTCTCGCCCGGATCGGGCTCGTGGCGACGGGTGTCCTGCTTCTCCTGCTCGCCCCCGGCGTGTTCCGCCTGGCCCGGCGGCGGCGGCGGCGGCGCCTTCTGGCAGCGGATCGGGCCGGCGCGGTGCTGGCCTGGCGTGAGCTGTCCGATACCGCGGTGGATCACGGGCTGGAGGTCTACGACACCCTCACCGCACGGGAGCTGGCCGACAGTATCCGGGACCGGCCCGGTGTGGGCGACAGTCCCCGGGCCCGCGAGGCGCTCGAGCGGATGCTGGTGGCCACCGAACAGGCGCACTACGCCCGCCGGGACGGGTCGCCAACGAACCCGGGTGCCGGGCTGCTGGCCGATCTTGATGTCGTCGTTCACGCCGTGCGGCACGGTTCCCGGGCCATCCAGCGGGCCAGGGCCCTGGTGTTCCCGACGTCGCTGACCTCGTCGGCACTGCGCCGGATGGGCCTGGCCACCGGCACGCCCGGGGGCGCGTAGAATTTTCCCTTGTGATCAAGTTCAAGAAGACCCCGTACAAGGTTGACGTTCGCGACGTCATCAACCGCCCGGGAACGATGTACGAGCGCAACATCGACATCGTCGTTCCCAACGACCTCGGTGAAGCGCTCGTTGCCGTGAAAGCCGGCTCCACCCTCGAGGCCGATCTGCGTCTGGAATGCATCCACGAGGGCATCCTGGTGACCGCCGATGTCACCGGAAAAGCCGCCGGAGAGTGCGGAAGATGCCTGATTGACATCGAATTGCCTGTCCGAGTTCATTTTGTTGAACTTTTCGCGTACGCTCTTGATGAAGCTTATGAGTGTGCGGTTCAAGATGACCACGTGGATCTTGAACCTCTCATCAGGGATGCAGTGGTGTTGTCACTGCCGTTCCAGCCGGTTTGCCGGCGGGATTGCCCAGGTCTCGACCCAGAGACCGGGGAACGGCGTGCCACTTCCCCTGAACTCGAACCGAGTGAAGTGCCGGATCCGAGATGGTCCGCACTATTGGAATTCCAAGCTTCCGAAAGCATCAGCACGGATGAGCACATCCATGCTGTACCGGATAGAGAAGAGAAGTAGTCATGGCAGTCCCGAAGCGCAAGCAATCACGCTCCAACACCCGCTCACGCCGTTCCTGCTGGAAGGCCGAAGCCCCCACCCTGGTGAAGACCATGGAAAACGGCAAGGTTGTCTACAGCCTCCCGCACCGCGCGAAGGTCGTCACGGACGCCGCCGGCACCGCACTCTTCATGGAGTACAAGGGCCGTAAGGTCGCTGACGTTTAGTCAGAGCTTCAACCAAGGGGTGGTGCGCAACCGTGTCAGGTTCTGACGCAAATCCCGGAACAGATGCTCCTGCAGCGGTCTCTGCTGCAGGAGTTTCTGCTGCCCGGGGACCGACAGGGGCGCCGGAGAATCCGATGGCGGCCCTGCAGGAGATTCTTGGCGTGCAGGTCGACGCCGGTCTTCTCGAACTCGCGTTGACACACCGCTCATACGCGTACGAGAACGGTGGCTTGCCCACGAACGAACGCCTGGAATTTCTGGGCGACTCGATTCTGGGCCAGGCGGTGACCGTGATGCTGTACCGCGATTACCCGCAGCTGCCGGAGGGCGACCTTGCCAAGCGCCGGGCCAGCCTGGTGTCCACGGCCGCCCTGTCCGAAATCGCCCGCGGTATCGGCTTGGGTCGTTTTGTGCGCCTCGGACGTGGGGAAACCCTCACCGGTGGCCGCGACAAGTCGTCGATCCTGGCCGACACCGTCGAGGCGCTCATCGGCGCGGTCTACCTCGACACCGGCGTGGACTCCGCGACGCGTTTTGTCATGCGGCTGTTGCAGCCCATGCTGGCGGACCCCGGCCACTTCGGGATCTCGATGGACCCCAAGACCAGCCTGCAGGAAGCCGCCGCGCGGTTGGGAGCCGGAGTTCCGGTGTACACCGTCGCCGAAAGCGGACCGGACCACTCCAAAGTCTTCGTGGCCACCGTGAGTGTCGGCACCGCCGTGACGGCCACCGGCGAGGGCACCAGCAAGAAGCATGCCGAGATGGCCGCGGCGCTTGAGGCGTGGACCCGCCTGCGTGCCGTGCGCCGCTGACACGTGCCTGAACTTCCCGAAGTCGAGGTCGTGCGGACCGGCCTGGAAACCGCCGTGTCCGGCGCCGCGATCACGGGTGTCGAAATCTTCGACGAGAGGTCCCTTCGTCGCCACGACCGCTCGCTCGGCGATTTCGAAGCGCTCGTGACCGGCGCCCGGATCGAGGCCGCCGTGCGCCGGGGCAAGTTCCTCTGGTTCCCGCTGGCCGTCGCACCGGGGGAGGCGCCGGGGTCGGGCGCGCGCCGGGCCATCGTGGCCCACCTCGGGATGAGCGGACAGGTGCTGTTGCGTACCCCGGGTGAGACCCCGGAAAAGCTGCTGCGCATCCGCCTAACCCTGCAGAACCCCGAACACGGTGAACTGGCCCTGCACTTCGTGGACCAGCGCATCTTCGGCAGCATGGCCGTCGACACGATGCAGGCCACCGACGACGGCCGGTCGGCCGGTTACGCAGGGCCCGGCATGGCCCCAGGCCGGCCAACCACCGGTACCGCGGATGCGCTCCCGGCCTGGTCCGGCCTCATCCCCAGCCAGGTGGCGCACATCGGCCGGGACCCGCTCGACCCGGCGTTCTCCGCCCCGGCCTTCTACCGAGCGCTGACCCGCACCAGGTCAGGCATCAAACGGGTGTTGCTCGACCAGCAGGTCGTCAGCGGGATCGGCAACATCTATGCGGACGAGGCACTCTTCGACGCCCGGGTGCACTTCGACCAGCCGGCCGCGACGCTGTCCGCGGCGAGCGCCCGCCGCCTACTCACCGCCGTCCGCGCGATTCTGCTGCGGGCGTTGGCCGAGGGCGGCACCAGCTTCGACGCCCAGTACGTGAACGTCAACGGCCAGTCCGGCTACTTCGCGCACAGCCTCAACGCCTACGGGCAACACGGCAAGCCCTGCCCCCGCTGCGGCACCGACCTCGTGCGGGTCAAATTCATGAACCGCTCGTCGCACTACTGCCCGCGCTGTCAGCGGCTGCGCTGACCTTCCGCCAGGCACCCTCGTAGCCCATCGGAACGAAACCGAGCGCCTCGTTGACGTCGAGCATGTAGCGGTTCTCTTCGGCGTTGAACGTGGTCACCGCCGGATGCCAGGGATGCTCACGGGCCAGGCTTTGCAGATTGGCCAGCTTCATGAGCATGCCGAGCCGGTGTCCGCGGTGTTCCCGAAGCACCAGTGTGTCCTCCTGGGTCACGGCCCGGCTGGTGTCGCCGGGCACCGACAGCTCGGTGAAACCGGCCAGGCGACCGCTGGGCCGGTGCAGGACAGCGGTCACCAGCGTCCGGCCAGGGCCTGCCGCGTACGCGTCCTGTTCGCTGCGTAGCCGCTCCACGCTCCACACGTCTTCAGGCTCTTCCAGACCCGCCGTCGGGGCATCCGTCGACATGCGGGTGTACAGCAGGGCCATGTCCTCGAGCCAGCGCTCCGGGGTGCGCCCGGTCCAGGACAGCAACGCATAATCCTCGCCGGCGCGGGCCGCCGCCTCCCTGAGCTGCCGGGCGAGGACGGCGGGGTCCACCGGCAGTTGCAGCCGGCTGCCGCGTTCCACCTGCTCGAGCCGGTACCCCCTGTGCAGCAGAAAACGCACCTCGGGGTTGGCCAGCGGCACCGAACCGAAACCCGTGGGCGGGACGAGGCGTTCGCCGGGGCCGGGCGGGGAAACCGCGTAGATCACCGTGCTGCTGCGGTGCTCGGCGGCGGCCAGGGTCTCCAGGACGTCCAACAGTGCGCTGCCGATGCCCCGGCCCCGCCATTCGGGCAGGACCTCGACGGTGAACCAGGCGAACTCCGACGACGGGTCCGCCTGCGTCTCGTAGGCGGCCCGGCCCACGATCGCCCCCGCGACGCGGGCCACGAACATCCGACGAGGAGAGTGCTCGGGGGTGAGGTAGCCCGGCAGCAGTTCCTCCGCCGACTGGGCCAGCTCACCGGTGCCGTACGCGTGGGCCTCCACCCGGTTGCGCACGTCGACGGCCGCGACGAACTCCGGCCAACCCGTCGCGCCGGGCGCCGCCGGAACGCTCAATTCATCGATGCCCAACGAATGACTCTCCATGTCCGCAGAGCCTAGACCCGGTGTCGCGGAACTGACACACTCCCGGGGGATCTCGAGGCGGTCAGATCCCAGTAAACGAGCGGCGGTCCGGTACCGTGGACTGAGTCAGACACTTTAGCGGGAAGGACGAGCGGGTTGTACCTGAAGAGCCTCACCCTCAAAGGTTTCAAGTCCTTCGCGCAGTCGACGACCTTCGCGTTCGAACCCGGCGTCACCTGCGTCGTGGGTCCCAACGGCTCCGGCAAGTCCAACGTCGTTGACGCCCTGGCCTGGGTGATGGGCGAGCAGGGGGTGAAGACGCTCCGTGGCGGCAAGATGGAGGACGTCATCTTCGCCGGCACCTCCACCAGGGGACCGCTTGGCCGCGCCGAGGTGATCCTGTCGATCGACAACAGCGACGGGGCGTTGCCCATCGAATACGCCGAGGTGACCATCTCGCGCACCCTGTTTCGCAACGGCGGCAGCGAGTACGCCATCAACGGCCGCACCTGCCGGCTGCTCGACGTGCAGGAGCTGCTCAGCGACTCCGGTCTCGGCCGGGAGATGCACGTCATCGTCGGCCAGGGCCAGTTGGATGCCGTGCTGCGCGCCAGCCCGGAGGAACGCCGCGGTTTCATCGAGGAAGCCGCCGGAATCCTCAAGCACCGTCGCCGCAAGGAAAAGACCGTGCGCAAGCTCGAGGCCATGCAGACCAACCTCACCAGGCTCAGCGACCTCGCCGGGGAGATCCGCCGGCAGCTCAAGCCGCTCGGCCAACAGGCTCAGGTGGCCAGGCAGGCCCAGCAGATCGCCGCCACCGTGCGGGACGCGCGGGCGCGGCTGCTCGCCGATGATGTGATCGTGCTGCGCAGGGCCCTTGACGCCCACGGCCGCACCGAAAGCGAACGGCACTCCGAACGCCTGGTGGTCCAAGAACAGCTCGACCACAACCAGGTGCGGGTGCGCCGGCTGGAGGACGCGCAGGTAGGCGATGCCGTGGACATCGCCCGGCGCACGGCGTTCGCCCTTGAATCCGCCCAGGAACGGCTGCGCGGGCTGTACACCCTCGCCAACCAGCGGCTCGCCCTGCTGGGCACCCAGGCTGAACCTGTCGAACGGGCCGCGAGCGTCACCCCGCAGCGGGTCGAGGATGCCGCGGCGGAAGTGGACCGCCTGCGGGCGGGCATCGCGACGGCCGAGGACGCCTGGGCCAGGGCACGCACCACGACGGCCTCGGTGCGCCGCGACTTGGACGCCGTCGACGACGAGATCGCAGCACAGTCCGCCCTCGTCTCCCGTCATGACCTCGAGGTGTCCCAGCTCGCCGGCGAGTCCGACACCGCGGCGTCCCGATTGGCCGCTGTGCGCGGGGAGGTGCTGCGCCAGCAGGATGCCCTCGACTCCGCCCGCGATCGACTCGCCGCATCCCGCCAGCAGCTGGCCGACCTCGACGAGGACGCCGACGACGCGGCGAACGATGTCGACCTCGACGAGGTCGTGGACCTAGCCCAGGCCGAGGTGTCGCAGGCCGAGGCCGAGATCGAGCGGCTCCGCGAGCTCCTGCACGGGCAGGAGCGGGAGCGGGATGCGCTGGGGGCCCGCACGAGCGCCCTCACCCTGGCACTCGGCCAAAAAGACGGTTCCTCCGCCCTCCTCGAAGCCGACCTGGCCGGCATCCGCGGTCTGGTCGCCGAGGTCATGAGCGTGCGCCCCGGTTTCGAGCGCGCCGTCGCGGCGGCGCTCGGCTCCCTCGCCGATGCCGTGGCTGCCGATGACCGGGATGCCGCGGTCGCCGCGGTCGGACACGCAGACGCGCTGCACCTCGGCCGGGTGGAACTGGTGCTCGCCGGGGCCGCCGACGCCGGGTCCGCCGGGTCTGCTGCTCAACCGGACCTCTCCGGCCTGCCGGGAGTCGTGGCCGCGCACACCGTCGTCGACGCACCGCCCGGCGTGCTCGGGCTGCTCGAGGGCACCCTCATCGTCGACGATCTGACCGCCGCCGTCGCGGCATCCGATGCCCTGGCCTCGTCCGGGCAGGGATCGACAGCCACCATCATCACCCGCGCGGGGGATGTGCTCACCGCCCACGCGTTGCGCGGCGGCTCCGGTGCCGCCCCCAGCAAACTGGAACTCGTCACCGAACGTGACGAGGCCGCGCACCGACTGGCCGAGGTGACGAGCCTGCTCGGCATCGTCTCCGGCGATCTCGGCGAACAGCGCACCCTCCTGGCCGGCGCTCGGGACCGGTCCAGGTCGGCCCAGGCCCGGCTCCGCGAGCACAACACCCTGGCGGCCGCCCGCGCGGACCGGCGCAACCGACTGACCGTGCAGGTCGACGCCGCGGCCGCGGAATTTGACAGGCTGTCGGCCGCGGCCGAGCTCGCCGCCTCAGGAGTCGCCGAGGCCGAGAGCGCCGCCAGGAAAGCAGCCGCCGCTCTGGACATCAGACGCTCCACGCCGCGGCCCATCCTCGACGTCACCGCCCGCGACGCCCTGTACGCAGAACTCGAGCGGGCCAGGGAGACCGAGATCGAGTCGCGTCTGCAGGTGGATACCGCCAAAGAGCGCCTGCGTGGCGGCCAGGCCCGCGTTCTCTCCCTGACCCGGCAACTCGAATCCGACCGGGCCGAGGCGGACGCCGCCGCCCGCCGGGCCGTTCTCCGCCGCCGGCAGGTGGATGCAGCATCCGCCGTTGCCGACGCGCTGCCGGCGGTGCTCGCGTCGGTCGACGTCGCCGTGGCCCAGGCGCGGCAGCGGCTGGCCGTCGCCGAGGCCGAACGGACCAGCCAGAACGACGAGCTGAGCACCCTCCGTCGGGCCGAGAGCGAACTGCGCAGCCGGTTGCAGGCCATCACGGAAAACGTACACGGCCTCGAACTGGCGATCTACGAGAAAAAACTGCAGTTGTCGGCGCTTCTCGAGCGCGCCGCCAGCGAACTGGGCCTGGTGGAGGACGTCCTCGTCGGCGAATACGGCCCGGACCAGCTCGTGCCCGCCGACGGCGAGGCCTCATCGGCCACGCCGTACGACCGGGAGGAGCAGCGGGCGCGCCTGGCGGCCGCCGAACGCAAGTATGCCCGTCTGGGGCGGATCAACCCGCTCGCGCTCGAGGAATTCGCGGCGCTGGAACAACGCCACCTATTCCTCACCGAGCAGCTCACCGACCTCACCACCACCAGGGCCGATCTGATTACCATCATCGAGGACATCGACGTGAAGATGGGGACCATTTTCGCCAGCGCTTTCGAAGACACCCAGGCGGCCTTCGCCGAGGTGTTCCCGGTGCTGTTCCCCGGTGGCAGCGGCAGCATCCAGCTCACCGACCCCGCGAACATGCTCACCACCGGGATCGAGGTGTCGGTGAAGCCGGCGGGCAAGAAGATCGAGCGGCTGTCGCTGCTCTCCGGCGGCGAACGGTCGCTGGCCGCTGTGGCCCTGCTCATCGCGATCTTCAAGGCCAGGCCGAGCCCGTTCTACATCATGGACGAGGTCGAGGCCGCGCTGGACGACGCGAATCTGGGCCGGCTGCTGACCATCTTCGAGGATCTGCGGGCCACCAGCCAGCTCATCGTCATCACCCACCAGAAGCGCACCATGGAAATCGCGGATGCGCTGTACGGCGTCTCGATGCGGCAGGACGGAGTGTCCGCTGTGGTCGGCCAGCGCATCGTGCGTGAGACGGAACAGGCGTCCTGAGCCACGTCTCGTGTCGCTACGTCTCGGCTAGGCCGGCAGCGGCCGGTTGCTGCGGAACAGGTTCTCCGGGTCGACCCTCGCCTTGATCCCGGCCAGGCGTTGCAGATCCTCCGGCGTGAACGCCACGCCCAGATCCTGGCCGGCCGCGAGCATCGTCGGCACGATGCGGGGCACACCCACGGCATGCACGGTGTCCTCCAGCGGCTGGAACACCAGATGGCGGTCGGAGGCGGCCGGAACCGGCGCGCCCGGCGGCAGGATCGCCGCCGCGAAGAGCATGAACCCGGCGTCGAGGTGGCCGACGACTCCGTCGGCGCCGACCGTCGGGTCGCCGATCAACCCGCCCAGCGGGCGCAGCTGCAGCAGGGACAGTCCGGCGTAGCTCGCGGTGTGGAACGCCTCGACGAGGCTCGCGATGGTGGCGGTGTCGAGATCGCTGACGGTCCTGGACCAGTCCAGCGTCGCCGAGGGCTCCTGCGGTTCACCGGATACCTCGCCCAGCTGGCCGATCGAGAACGGCCGGCACAGGTTGGCGATGACCGGGGCGATCGACACGAGCGGAGCGAGCAGGGCGCTCCCCGCCGCTTCCGACCCCACAAAAACCGCATCAACCTGGGTGAAGCTCCGCCCGCGCAGAAGCTCGGGCACCTGCTCGACGTCGGGCAGGTTGATCAGGCCCAGGAACAGGCTCAGTTCCGGCGGCGCATCCAGCAGGATGTCGGCCGCGGCTCCGAAGACCACCTCGGCCGATTCGGCGGGAAACAGGATCTTGCCGCCGAAGAGGTCGGCCGCCGGGTACAGCTCGATCTCCAGGGCGGTCACCACGCCGAAAAGCCCGCCGGCGCCTCGCAGGCCCCAGAGCAGATCCGGGTCGCTGTCTTTGGTGACGCGGCGCAGCACCCCGGTGGCGTCGATCAGCTCGACGGCTCGAATCGAGTGCGCGGCCAGCCCCTGCCACCGGCTGAACCAGGAGTGCCCGCCGGAGAGCAGGTACCCCGTGACGCTGACGTCGGGGTTGGTGCCGGCCAGAGCGATCAGGCCGGTGCCGTCGAGACGGTTGAGCAGGGTGACCCAGGGCACGCCGGCGCCGACGCGTGCGAACCGGGCGACGACATTCACGGTGACCTCGTCGAAGGCACTGGTGCGCACGAGGATCTGGCCGGCGAGGTCGGCGGCGGCGCCATGCCCCCGCGGCTGCACGGTCACTCCCAGGCCGGCCTCCCTGGCCGCGACGATGACCTGCCTGAGGTCGCGCACAGAGCGCGGCCGCACGACGGCGCTCGGCTGCTGGTCGACGGCGAGGTTCCACGGGGCGCGGGCGTCGTCCCAGCCTGCTTCGCCGGGCAGCACCAGAGCGCCTTCGAGAATCCCGCTGAGGGCGATGAGGGCAGGATGCGCGCCGGACGCCGGCGATTGCATGGGCTGTGGTGGGGTGCTCATGGGCGTCCTTTCGACGGGCGATGCTTTCACCGACGCAAGGCCGACCCGCGCGGCGACTACCGTGACGATACCCAGCACCGCGGCGGCCCGCCACCCCGGGCGCCGGTGCACCTGTCAGTGTGCGGTGCTTACCCCCAGCAGGTCCTGGCTGATGATCGCGGCCGTGCGGGCACCGGCGCCGGCCGCCACGATCAGCTGCTGGGGTCCGGGCGCCGCGACGTCCCCGGCGGCGTAGAGCCCCGGCACGCTGGTGCGCCCGTTGCGGTCGGTGAGCAACTGGGCGTGCGCGTCCCCGGCGACGTTCAGCCCGGTCAGGAACTCCACGGCGGGATGCCAGAGCGGCCGCACGAACCCGCCGGTGACCGGGATCCGGTCACCGCCAGACACCCGCACCGAGGCGAGCCGCCCCCGGTCGCCTTCGAGGTCGGTGATGCGGCGTCGTTCGACGCTGATGCCGCGCCCGCGCAGCACCCGTTCCTGGCCGGCGGAGACGGCGCCGGTCTCGTCGCTGAAGAGTGCGCCGTTGGTGAACACCGTCAGCGTGCGGGTCCACTGGGAGACCAGGAGCGCCCGGGCGAACAGGTCCTCGGTCTCGCCGATCAGGGCCAGCGGTTGATCACCCAGCTCGTAGCCGTCGCAGGCGGCGCAGCTGAACAGGCTCATGCCATAGAACCCGCGGATGTTGGGAACATCCGGAAGCGTCTCGCGCAGCCCGGTGGCCACGAGCACCGCGCGGCTGGCCACGGTTCGACCGGCACTTGACGGGCTTCCGAGCGTCACGGTGAACGGGTGCGAGTCGTCCTCCTCGGACAGCTCGCGGGTTCGCCGGACCGCGCGCACCGAGGTACGCCGCAAGATCTGGGCGCCTGGATAGCCCTCGACCTCTGCCCTGGCCAGCCGGCGCAGCTCGTGCGGAGGGACCCCGTCCCTGGTGAGGAAGCCGTGCGAGATCATGGTCGCCGCGTTCCGGGGCCGGTCGCTGTCGATGACGAGCACGGTGAGGCGGGCCCTGCTCAGGTTCAGCGCCGCCGAGAGGCCGGCAGGACCGGCGCCGATCACGACGCAGTCGTAGCGGTCCTGGTCGTCGTGCTCCAGGGCCTCAGCCACCGAGTGCGCCCTGGCGAGGCAGCTCGGCGATGACCGGGTGGTCGTAGCCGAGCACACCGGTTTTCGCGGCGCCGCCGGGGGAGCCGAGCTCGACGAAGAAGTCCACATTGGCCCGGTAATAGTCGGACCAGGCTTCGGGCAGGTCGTCCTCGTAGTAGATGGCCTCCACCGGGCAGACCGGTTCGCAGGCGCCGCAGTCGACACACTCGTCGGGGTGGATGTACAGGGACCGTTCGCCCTCGTAGATGCAGTCGACCGGGCACTCGTCGACGCAGGCGCGATCCTTCACGTCCACGCAAGGCAGCGCGATGACATAGGTCACGAGGACACCAGCGAGACTTCGGCGGCGATCAGCACCTGCTCGTCGCGGGGCACGACCTTCACCCGTTCCCGGGTCACCTCCGACAGGTCGGCATCGCCGAGGGCCCGTTCGTGGGCGTCCAGGGCCAGCCAGCCGGGCCAGGTGGTGTAGCGGATGCCGCGCTCGCCGAGCAGTCGCAGGACGGCGTCCTGGGCGGGGTCGGCCGGTTCAGGCAGCAGTGCCAGGTCCTCGACCAGGTGGGTGATCGTCTCCAGTGCGTCGCCCTTGGTGTGGCCGATCAGCCCGACCGGGCCACGCTTGATCCAGCCCGTGGTGTAGAGCCCGGGCAGGGGCGTGCCGTGCTCGTCGATGACGCGGCCTTCGTCGCTGGTGATGACGCCGCGGGCGTCGTCGAAGGGCACATCGGGCAGCGCGCTGCCGCGGTAGCCGACCGCGCGGTAGACGGCCTGCAGCGGGTAGTCGAGGATCTGCCCGGTGCCGCGCACGCCCCCGTCGCCGGTCGGCGTGGTGCGTTCGAAGCGCATCCCCTCGACTCTGTCGGTGCCGTAGACCTCTACCGGGCTGTGCAGGAAGTGCAGGTGCAACCGCCGGGGCGCTCCGGTGGGCTCCCGGGTGAGCCAGCCGTTCAGGGTGCGGCTCATCACCTTGACCTGGTTGCTGGATGCGGCCAGGCGGGCCTCGGAGTCGGCGTCCCTGGGGAAGTCCTCCTCGTAGACGATCACGTCGACGTCGGGGATATCGCCGAGTTCGCGCAGCTCTATCGGGGTGAACTTCACCTGGCCGGGACCGCGCCGGCCGAAGACGTGCACGTCGGTGACCGGCGAGCCCGCCAGGCCGTCGTGCACGTTGGCGGGGATGTCGGTGCTGAGCAGGTCGGCGGGGTGCTTGGCCAGCATCCGCGCCACGTCGAGGGCCACGTTGCCGTTGCCGATCACCGCGATGTCGGTGGCGTCCAGCGGCCAGTCCCGCGGCACATCCGGATGCCCGTCGAACCACGAGACGAAGTCGGCCGCTCCGTAGGATCCGGGCAGGGTGATGCCGGGGATCGGCAGGTCGGCGTCGCGGATCGCCCCGGTGGCGAAGATGACGGCGTGGTAGTGCCGGCGCAGGTCGGCCAGGCTCAGGTCGGTGCCGTAGCCCACGTTGCCGAGGAACCTGATGGTGCCGGCATCGAGCATCTCGTGCAGGGAGGTGACGATGCCCTTGATGCGGGGATGGTCGGGGGCCACGCCGTAGCGGATCAGGCCGTAGGGGGCGGGCAGGGTGTCGAACAGGTCGATGCCGACCTCACCGCCGGTCGCCCGCACGGCCGTGCCGAGGATGTTGCCGGCGTAGATGCCGGCGGGGCCGGCGCCGATGATGGCGACGCGCAGTGGCTGGGGCGCGGAGGGCGTCCGGGTCATGAGTGGCCTTTCGAAAGAGCGGGGTCGGACGTGCGTGACGGGGTGGGGTGAATCGGTGGGTCCTGGTTCGCCTACCGGCGCGCGCCGGGGGTGAGGCCACGGCGGCGCAGGAGCCGGCGCTCGAGCGGGGCGAAGGCGGTCAGTTCCACCAGAATGCCCACGGCGAGGATGACCAGGATGGTCGCGAGCACCGCGGAAAGGTCGGCGAGTTCCCGGCTCTGCTGCAGCATGGTGCCGAGCCCGAATCCGATCGAGCCGCCTACCACGATGATCTCCGCAGCCATCAGGGACCGCCAGGCGAAGGCCCACCCCTGTTTGAGCCCGGAGAAGTACCCGGGCAGGGCGGCCGGGAGCACGACCAGGGTGGCGAGTTCGATGCGGGAGGCGCCCAGCACGGTGCCGACCTTGCGCAGCTGCGGGGGAACCTGGTCGATGCCGGAGACCAGCCCGTTCGCGATCGACGGGACGGCGCCCATCAGCACCACGAAGTAGACGGTGGCGTCGGTCAGGCCGAACCAGATGATCGCGGCGGGCACCCAGGCCACGGACGGCAGCACCTGCAGACCGGACAGGAGCGGCCCGAGGGCACGCCGGAGCAGCCGCCACTCGGCCAGCAGCAGCCCGAGCGGTGTACCGATCGCGACGGCGATGAGGAAGCCGGCTCCGCCGCGGGACAGGCTGGTGAGAACCGCCTGCTGCAGTCGGCCGTCGTTCCACTGCTCGACAAGCGACCCGGCCACGTTCACCGGGCCCGGTGCCAGGTCGGGTCGGGGCTGGGCGATCACGGTGTAGAACTGCCAGGCCACGATCAGCGCCACCACCAGCAGGACCGGTGGCAGCACCCCGCCGAGAAACCGGCGCCAGCGGCCCTTCTCGGTCAAGGGCACGGTCTGGAGGGCGTCCAAACCTGATTCGAGGCGTCGGAGCTCGTCGTGATCACCGACGCTGCGGGGCGCGGCGGAAGAACTGTGCAGCTTGGTGTCAGGCAGCATTGCGGCGGATCTCCTCTCGTAGCTGGTCGGTGATCTCGATGGCCAGGCGGGACACCTCGGGGGACTCGATCCGCCGGGTCCCGGTGTCGTCGATGCGCCATTCGTTGGCGATGCGGCCCGGGCGAGAGGACATGAGCACCACCCGCTGGCCGAGCCGGGCGGCCTCGCGCACGTTGTGGGTGACGAAGATGATGGTGCGGCCGGTCTCCCGCCAGACCCGCTCCAGTTCCTCGTGCAGCAGGTCCCGGGTGATGGCGTCGAGGGCCGCGAAGGGTTCGTCCATCAGTAGGACCTTGCGGTCCTGGGCGAGGGCCCTGGCCAGGGCCACTCGCTGGCGCATGCCGCCGGAGAGCTCGTGCGGGCGTTTCTGGGCGGCATCGGCGAGGTTGACGAGGTCGAGCAGCTCCAGGGCCTGGGCGCGGCGCTGGGATCTGGGCACCCCCCGGAGCTTGAGAGCGAGTTCGACGTTGCGTCCGGCGGTCAGCCACGGGAAGAGCGCCGACTCCTGGAACATCACCGCCGCGTTGCCGCTGGTCACGGTGACCGTGCCCTCGGTCGGGTGTTCGAGACCGGCGATGATGTTGAGCAGGGTGGATTTGCCGCAGCCGGAGGCGCCGAGCAGGCAGAGGAACTCGCCGGTTGCCACGGTGAGGGTGATGTTGTCCAGAACGACAGGGCCGGTCGGTCCGAACCGTTTGCCGAGTGAGTCGATGCGGATTGCCGGAGTCACACCGAGAGGCTGCGTGGTCGGTGCCTGGGGCGTGTCGGTGACGGTCTGCACGATTACTCGGTTCCGAGCCCGGCAGCGGCGACCGGTTGCCCGCCGGCCGCCGTGAGGACCCTGTTCAGCGGTGCCAGGTCGAAGAGCCCGTCCAGGCTCCCGGTTTTGGCGGTGCCGACGTCGACTCCGGCCTGCAGCAATGGAGGGAAGGCCGCCGCGAGCGGGTCGGTCGTGAACGTCACGCCGGTGAGGGCGCGGGCGAGAACTGCGTCCGGCAGCGGCGTTCCGGTGTCCGCAACGAGGGTGCGGTTGATCGCGGCGGCGGCCTGGTCGGGGTTGGCGGTGAGCCAGTCGACTGATGCCGTGTGGCCGGCGACGAGATCCTGCACGGTTTCCGGATGCGCGGCCAGGAAGTCGGTCCCCACCACCAGCACCGTGGTCGGGAACGCGCCGTCCGGCCAGAGCGAGGCCTCATCGACGAGGACGGTGGCACCGGCCTCGAGGATGAACCTGGACACCCAGGGTTCGGGGAGCCACGCGCCGTCGATCTTGCCGCTCTGGAAGAGGGTGAGGGCCTGGGCGTTGTCGGTCGGGGCGATATCCACGTCGACGTCGCCGCCGGTGGTGCTTGTCGAGTAGCCCTGCTCGCCGAGCCAGGAGCGCAGCGCGACATCCTGCGTGTTGCCCAACTGCGGGCTGGCGATCGTGGTTCCAGCCAGGTCGCTCGCGTCGGTGATTCCGGGTCGCACGACCAGCGCGGCCCCGCCGCTGGTGGCCCCGGCCACGATCCGAACCGACTGGCCGGAGCTCTGCACAAAACTGTTCACCGCGGGGTTGGGGCCCAGGTAGGCCGCGTCGATGGCCCCGGCGCTGAGGGCTTCGATGGCGGCGGGGCCGGCGCCGAAGACCTGGGTGGTCAGCGTGGTGTTGCCGAGCGCATCCGCCAGCAGCCCCTGATCCAGCCCGACCAGTGCCGGGGCGTGGGTGACGTTGTCGAAGTAGCCCAATCGGAGCTCGGCGGCCGGCCCGGCCGGTTCCGCGGCACTGCGGGAGACGGAGCATCCGCCCAGCAGCACTGGAATCAGGGCGGCGGCCAACAGGAGGCGGCCGGCCGGACGGGCGGTGCGGGCGCTCATGCCTGCCCTCCGGTTCCGGCAGCAGTCCCGGCAACCGTCCTGGCATTGGTCCCGGCAGCCGTCACGATTCCGGCGGCCAGTGTCGCGCCATCCTGCGGCTGGATCACCAGGAACGCGCCGGCTCTTCGGTTCGCCGCGTAGGTTTCCACCGGGAGGGCGGCGGACAGCCGCACGGTGACCTGTCCGATGTCGTTGATCTCGAGCGCTGGAGCGACTTCGAGGTCCAGGGTGTCCAGGTTGAGCCGGCCGGTGATGGTTCCGACGATGGCCTGCACGGTGTGCGTGCCGAACTTGACCAGCACCCGGGCGCCGGGCTGCAGGGCCCGGGGGTCGAGCCAGAACAGGTCGGCGGCCAGCTCCTTCACGGGTTCGGGCATGGTGCCGGCCGTGCCGATGACGGCGCCGCGGGCGATGTCGAGGTCGTCGCGCAGCCGCAGGGCGACCGACTGCGGTGCCACGGCCTCGTCGAGTGCGATTCCGGCGAAGTCGATGCCGGTCACGACGGTGCTGGCGCCGCCGGGGGTCACCGTGACGGTGTCGCCCACCCGCACGGTTCCTGACGCCACCTGGCCGGCGTACGCCCGGTAGTCGCGGTAGTCCGCGGCGTCTTCCGGCGCAACGGCGACGGCGCCCTGGGGGCGCAGCACGAGCTGCACCGGCAGCCTGAACGACTCCACATTCGTGGCGACGTCGTCAGCGGCGGGCAGGGTCTCCAACAGCTCGAGCAGGCTCGGGCCGTCGTACCAGGGCGTGTTCGGCGACCTCTCGACGACGTTGTCGCCCACGAGGGCCGAAACCGGGATGACGTGCACAGCGCCCAACCCCAGCTCGTCGGTGACCCGGCGCACGGCCGCGGCGACAGCGCCGAACGCGGCCTCGTCGTAATCCTGCAGATCGATCTTGTTCACCGCGATGACGATGTGGGGCACCCGCAGCAGTTTCACGACGGACAGGTGCCTTCGAGTCTGTTCGAGCACGCCCTTGCGCGCGTCGATGAGCATGATGACGGCATCCGCCGTGGTGGCGCCGGTGACCATGTTGCGGGTGTACTGAACGTGGCCGGGGCAATCGGCCAGGATGAACGAGCGCTGATCGGTGGCGAAGTACCGGTAGGCAACGTCGATGGTGATGCCCTGCTCGCGCTCGGCCCGGAGCCCGTCGGTGAGCAGCGCAAAATCGATGCCGCCGGCCGCGCCGCCGAAGCCGCGCTCGGTGGAGGTACGGGTGACGGTGTCGAGCTGGTCGGCGAGGATCGCCTTCGAATCGTGCAGCAGCCGGCCGACCAGGGTGGACTTGCCGTCGTCGACGGAACCGGCGGTCGCGAATCTGAAGAGGGTGCCCTCTGAACGTTCGAGCTGTACCTGAGTCATTAGAAATACCCGTCCTTCTTGCGATCTTCCATGGCGGCTTCTGAGATCCGGTCATCGGCGCGGGTCGCGCCGCGTTCGGTGATGGTGCTCACGGCGATTTCGCGTACGACGTCCTGCACGGATGCGGCGTCGGAGTCGACGGCGCCGGTGCAGCTCATGTCGCCCACGGTGCGGTACCTGACCGTGCGCGAGACGACGGTCTCATTGGCCAGCGGGGCGCTGACCGGGCCGACGGCGCGCCACATGCCGTCGCGACGGTAGACCTCGCGCTCGTGCGCGTAGTACAGCGGGGGCAGCCTGATGCCCTCCCGCTCGATGTAACGCCAGACGTTGAGCTCGGTCCAGTTGCTGATCGGGAACGCCCGTACGTGCTGGCCCACAGTGTGGCGGCCGTTGTAGAGGTTCCAGAGTTCGGGGCGCTGGTTGCGCGGGTCCCACTGGCCGAACTCGTCGCGGAGCGAGAGGATGCGCTCCTTCGCACGGGCCTTGTCCTCGTCGCGGCGGGCACCGCCGAAGACGGCGTCGTGGCGGCCGGCGGCGATCGCGTCGAGCAGCGGCAACGTCTGCAGGGGGTTGCGGGTGCCGTCGGCGCGTTCCGTCAGGCGGCCGTCGTCGATATAGTCCTGCACCCTGGCCACCTCGAGGCGGAGACCCAGACGGGCCACGGTCTCGTCACGGAACTCGAGGACCTCGGGAAAGTTGTGCCCGGTGTCCACGTGCAGGAGCGGGAACGGCACCTTCCCCGGCCAGAACGCCTTCGCGGCCAGGTGCAGCACGACCACCGAGTCCTTGCCGCCGGAGAACAGCAGCACGGGGCGTTCGAACTCGGCGACCACCTCACGGATGATGTGTATCGCCTCGCTCTCGAGCACGTCGAGCTGGCTCAACCCGGTGCTGTCGGTGGAAGCGGCGCGGTCGATGGCGCGGTCGATGGTGGGGGCGGGGAGAGCGTTCACAGGTGGAGTCCGCATTCTGTCTTCGCCAGGCTGGCCCAGCGTCCGGATCGGGGATCGTCGCCTTCGGCGACGGGTTTGGTGCACGGCGCGCAGCCGATGGAGGGGTAGCCCTGGGCCATCAGCGGATTGATCGGCACGTTGTGCGTGCCGGCGTAGTCCAGGATGTCCTCGAAGCTCCAGGCGGCGAGCGGATTGACCTTGACGAGGCCGTTACGTTCGTCCCAGGCGATCAGCGGCGTGTTCGCCCGGGTGGGCGCCTCGTCGCGGCGTACGCCGGTGAACCAGACCTCGTAGCCACCGAGCACCCGGTGCAGGGGATCGACCTTGCGCAGCGCGCAGCACAGGTTCGGGTCCCTGGCGAACAGCTCGGAACCGTGCTCGGCGTCCTGCTCGGTCACCGTGCGCTCGGGCAGCACGTCGACTATGCGTACGGGCAGCAGCCTGGCCACGTCGCCCCGGGTGTCGTGGGTCTGGGCGAAGTGGTAGCCGGTGTCGAGGAAAAGCACGTCAACGCCGGGCAGTCGCCGGGACACGGCGTGGGGGAGCACGGCGTCGGCCATCGAGCAGGCGACCGCGGCGGCCTCCGCGCCGAAGTTGCGGGCCACCCAGGCGATGACCTCGTCGGCGGATGCCTCGTCCAGCTCGGCAGCGCCGGCCGCGGCCAGGGCGCGCAGCTCGTCGGGGGAGCGGCGGGTGCTCGTGGGAGTGCCGGTGCTGCTCATAACAGAGCCTCCTCGTTTGCGCGGTGCGCCCAGACCGCGAAGGTCTCGGTGTCACCCCTGTCGGCCAGGAAACGGAGGACGATGCGCTCCACATAGTCCGCGAGGTCGTCTGCGGTGACCTTGAGACCACGCACGGTGCGGCCGAGGCCGGCCTCATCGCGGCCGACGGAGGCCAGGCCCCCGCCGAGGTGCACCTGGAAACCGGGGACCTGGCCGCCGTTCCCGTCGGCGAGGAGCTGGCCTTTGAGGCCGATGTCGGCGGTCTGGATGCGGGCGCAGGAGTTGGGGCAGCCGTTCACGTGCAGGCTGATCGGTTGCGGCACGTCGATGCCGGCCAAGCGTTTCTCGAGTTCGAGAACGGCGTCGGTCGCGGTCTGCTTGGTCTCGACGATGGCGAGCTTGCAGAACTCGATGCCGGTGCAGGCGATGGTCGTACGGCGGAACAGGCTGGGGCGGGCGGCGAGGCCGAGCGTGTCGAGGGCGGTGATGAGCGGTTCGACGTCTTCTTCTCGGATGTCCAGAAGTACGAGTTTCTGGTGCGGCGTGGTGCGCAGCCGCCCGGAGCCGTGCTGCTCGAGGAGGTCGGCGAGTCGTGTGAGCATGGTGCCGGAGACCCGGCCGACAAACGGGGTGACACCGATGTAGAACCGGCCGTCGATCTGCTTGTGCACGCCGATGTGGTCACCGTGCTGGGTCGGCGTCGGGGCGGGCGGGCCGTCGGGCAGTGCCTCGAACAGATACTCGTCTTCAAGGACCTGACGGAATTTCTCCGGCCCCCAGTCCGCCAGCAGGAACTTCAACCTGGCCTTGTTGCGCAGGCGCCGGTACCCGTAGTCGCGGAAGATGGAGGCAACGCCGAGCCACACGTCGGCGACCTTCTCGGGTGAGACGAAGGCACCCAGGCGCTCGCCGAGCCGGGGGTTGGCCGAGAGGCCGCCACCCACCCAGAGGTCGTAACCGAGGCCGAGCTCCGGATGCCGCAGGGCGACGAAGCCGACGTCGTTGATCTCGTGCACAACATCCTGGCTCGGGTGCCCGGTCAGAGCGGTCTTGAACTTGCGGGGGAGGTTCGCGAGTTCGGGGACCCCGATGTACCGCGCCGTGATGTCGGCGATCGTGCCAGTCGGGTCGAGGAGTTCGTCGACGGCGATGCCGGCGACGGGGGAGCCGAGCACCACGCGAGGCACATCGCCGCAGGCTTCGGTGGTCTGCAGGCCGACGGCCTCGAGGCGGCGCCAGATTTCGGGAACGTCCTCGACCCGGATCCAGTGCAGCTGGATGTTCTGCCGGTCGGTGAGATCGGCGGTGTCCCGGGCGAATTCCTCGGAGATCTGACCGATGACCCTCAGCTGGCCGGTGCTGAGCTGGCCGCCGTCGATGCGCACCCGCAGCATGAAATAGGCGTCTTCGAGTTCGTGGGGTTCGAGGGTCGCGGTCTTTCCGCCGTCGATACCGGGCTTGCGCTGAGTGTAGAGGCCCCACCAACGGAACCGGCCGTGCAGGTCCGTGCTTTCGATGGAGTCGAACCCGTCTCGGGAATAGATCTTCTCGATCCGCTCGCGCACGTTCAGCCCGTTGTCTACTTGCTTCCAGGCCTCGTTGCCGTTGAGCGGCTCGGTGCCGTCGACTTTCCACTGGCCGTTCGGCCGGGAGGCGGGTCGCGGACGATGGCCGGCCTCGGTCTGCGGCTGGGTGGTCTGGCTCTGTGGCACTGAGGTCCTCCTCGTTGAACGCGGGCGCTGCTCCGCCAGGCTGCGCGGCGTGCTGGGAAATCTACCGAGCCTGCGCCGCAACGTCATGGCGAGGCGTCACAGCCGGTCACGCTCCGTAGCGGGGCGTCACGAAGGCGCGGCCGACGCCCCGAGTGAATATGGTGTCGCGGTGCGCACTGGTGCCCGGCGTCGACGGCGGGGTCGGCAGCCGAGCCATAGGCTAGGGGCATGGCAGAACGCACCCCGTGGTCCCTCTCCGGCGCATTGCGCGGAGTGTTCGCGAAGAAAACCATCGACGCCGATACCTGGGATGACCTCGAGGACTCGTTGATCCAGGCCGATTTCGGCCCCGACATCACCGATGCGATCGTGGCAGAGCTGCGCGCCAAGGTGTCGCGGTACAACACCACGGACCCCAAGGACCTGCACCGGATGCTCCGCGAGGGCATCGAGGAGCGCCTGGCGAAGCTCGATCCCACGCTGAACCTCAGCGCCCGGCCTGCCGTGGTGCTCGTGGTCGGTGTCAACGGGGTGGGGAAGACCACCACCATCGGAAAATTCGCCAAGTTCCTGCGCGTCCACGACCGCAGCGTCCTGATCGGGGCCGCCGACACCTTCCGTGCCGCCGCTGTGGAGCAGCTCGCCACCTGGGCGGAACGGGCCGGCGCGGACATCGTGAAACCGCAGGCCCAGGGCCAGGACCCGGCATCCGTTGCCTTTCAGACCGTCGAACGTGCCGTCAACACGGGTACCGAGATCGTGATCATCGACACCGCCGGCCGGTTGCAGACCAAGGGCGGGCTGATGGATGAGCTCACCAAGATCCGTCGGGTCATCGAGAAGCAGACCCCGATCTCCGAGGTGCTCCTGGTGCTGGATGCCACGACCGGCCAGAACGGTCTCGCGCAGGCGGAGGCATTCATCGAGCACGCCGGGGTGACCGGCCTCGTGCTGACCAAGCTCGACGGGTCGGCCAAGGGCGGTTTTGTCCTGGCCGTTCAGGAAAAAACAGGAATTCCCATCAAACTCGTCGGGCAGGGTGAGGGAATCAACGACCTCACCGGTTTCACCCCGCACGTTTTCGCACAAAAACTCGTCGGATAGGACGCCCCTCATGACCATCGAACATGACTTTTTCGGAATCCTCGGCAGCGACGACGACAGCGGCGAGGTGTACTGGTCCGATACCGCTGAGCTGGGTGACCAGAACGTCGAAATCGACGTGAGCTCACCCGACGAAGACTCGGTGTCGGTTGAGGCCCTCGATATCGTCGCGGCCATGATCAACGCCCTGGAAGACCTCGATTCGCAGGCTCGCGAATCACTCGTCGCCGATCTGAGCGCCGAGGTCTCGGTCACCAGCCAGTTCATCGTCGCGCAGTTCGAGGAGCTCGACGCCGAGGTGCTCGAGGACGCCCTGATCTGGGACTCCGGGGACAAGCAGATCGATTACCTGCGCTCTCTCCAGTTGCAGCGCATCGGGTTCCACCCGCATCACGTCGGCAACGACCAGCATTTCGCGGTGCTCGACTACTCGATCAGCCCGCACGAGACCGATGCCCTGCTCGTTGTGACCCTGGACGTACACGGCGACACCATCGTGATCGCCGCCGACAGCTGATATTCGGCCTCGTCACATACCGAAGGCCCCCGGAGCGATCCGGGGGCCTTCGATGTGTGCGGAGCGTGGCGATTCAGCCCAGGTGCATGGCCGACTCGGTGCCGAGCAGGTCCTCCGGCTTCGGGCGCACCATGAAGAACGCGACGGGGGCGGCCACCAACACGCCCACGGCGGCCCAGAAGAAGGCGGCCTGATAGCCGTCGACGAAGGCCTCCAGCTGGGCGACGGGGGTGCCGTCGCCGCCGGCCAGCGAGGCCGCAATGGCCGAGGTGTAGAGCACTGTGAAGACCGCGGAGCCGATCGATCCGCCGATCTGCTGCACGGCGGTGACCGCGGCGCTGGCGGCGCCGGCGTCGTGGGCGTCGATGCCGGCCAGTGCCACGTTTTGCAGTGGCACAAAGATCATCGCCAGGCCCGCACCCATCAGAATGAGGCCGGGCAGCACCTCAACGACATAGCTGCCGTCGACGGTGATGCGGGAGAGATAGAACAGCCCGGCGGCCACGACGACAGGTCCCACGGTCATCGGCACGCGAACGCCGATGCGGGGCAGGAACTTGGACAGCACAGTGGCGCCGACCATGATCGTCGCGGTCATCGGCAGGGAGGCCAGTCCGGATTCCAGCGGCGAGAAGCCCAGCACGATCTGCAGGTGGAAGGTGAGGAAGAGCAGGCCGCCCAGCAGTGCGGCGCCGGTGAGCGTGCCGGTGATGAACGCGCCTCCGCGCACCTTGTCGGCCAGGATCCGCAGCGGCAGCAGCGGGTGGTTGGACCGGCTCTCGACGAGCACGAAGAGGCCCAGGAGCACGACGCCCAGCGGGATGAAGACGAGGACCTGCCAGGCCGACCAGCCGTTCTCGGCCTGGGCGAATCCGAAGACCAGCGAACCGAGTCCGAGAGCAACCAGAATCGCGCCGGGCACGTCGTACCGGGTGTTGCCGTGGGCCTTGCTCTCCCGGATGATCGGGATGGCCGCGGCGATGGCGATGATCGCGATCGGCACGTTCACGAGCAGGCACCAGCGCCAGCTGGCGTACTCGGTGAGCACCCCGCCGAGCACCAGGCCCACCGCGGCGCCACCGCCGGCGATCGCACCGTAGACCGAGAAGGCCTTGATACGGTCCTTGCCACCGGGGAAATTGACCGTGAGCAGGGCCAGCGAGGCCGGGGCCAGTAGCGCGGCGAACAGGCCCTGCAGGCCGCGGGCTGCCAGGAGTTCCCAGGTGCTCTGCGCCATGCCGCCGAGCGTGGAGGCGACCGCGAAGCCGGCCATGCCCACGATGAAGGAGCGCTTGCGGCCCCAGTAGTCGGCAATGCGGCCGCCGAGGAGCAGCAGCGCGCCGAAGACCAGGGCATAGAGGGTGACGACCCAGGTGCGGTCGCCGTCGCTCATGCCGAGGTCGCTCTGGGCGTGAGGGAGGGCGATGTTGACGATGGTGCCGTCGAGCACGACGGTCAGCTGGGCGAGGGCCACGATGGCCAGCAGCCACCACCGGCGGGGGTGGTGAGCGTGGGCTTCGGTAGAGGAGTCGGGCGATGGAGGGGTGGAAACCGGGGAAACGCCGGTCGCGCTCGATTGTGACATGCCGAGAACTATACCAAACGAACTAGTTCGTTTTGTTACACTGTTGGCATGAAAAGAGTCGATTCACCGTCCGGGCTGCCGCCGACGGAGCCAGCGCCCACACGTCAGCGCATCCTCGAGGCCGCGAGGGTGGAATTCGCCGCTTACGGGCTCGCCGGTGCCCGCATCGACCGGATCGCCCGCAACGCCTCGGCCAGTAAGGAGCGCCTCTACGCCTACTACCGGCACAAGGCGGACCTCTTCAGCGCGGTCCTGGAACTGAACCTGATCGAGTTTGCGAGCGCGGTGGAGCCGGGCGCAGGGGAGTCCCTGCCCGAGTTCGCGGGCGCACTCTACGACTACTCGGTCGCGCATCCGGAGTACCTGCGGATGATCGACTGGGCCAATCTGGAGGGCCAGGACCTGATCAACCCGCCGCTGGCCCTCGTCGAGGATTTCCACGCCGAGCGGGTCCGCGCGGTCATCGCACTGCAGGCGGGCGGAAGCGTCGACGCATCCTGGGACCCCGACCACCTCAACGCCCTCGTGTTCGGGATCGTCTCGTGCTGGATCCACGAGCCTGCCGCCGCCCTGGCCGCCGCCCGGGCGCCGGATCCCGCCACCGTCGCCGCCCGGCGGGCCAGTGCGGTGCGCGCTGTCGAACGATTGATCGGTTAAACTAAGACCACAATGGCTACTTTTGGAAACCTCTCAGATCGCCTCGCCGAGACGTTTAAAAATCTCCGCACCAAGGGCAAGCTCAGCGCCGCGGATGTCGACGGCACCGTCCGCGAGATCCGGCGCGCCCTTCTCGACGCCGACGTGGCGCTTGAAGTGGTCAAGGACTTCACCGGCAAGGTGCGCGAACGCGCCCTCGGCGACGAGGTCAGCAAGGCGCTGAATCCGGCCCAGCAGGTCGTGCAGATCGTCAACGAGGAGCTCATCCAGATTCTCGGTGGCCAGCAGCGCCGCCTGGAATTCGCGAAGAAGCCGCCGACCATCATCATGCTCGCCGGTCTCCAGGGTGCGGGTAAGACCACCCTGGCCGGCAAGCTCGCCAAGTGGCTGGCAAAGGACGGCCACACGCCGATCCTGGTCGCCGCCGACCTGCAGCGTCCCAACGCCGTCACCCAGCTCGAGGTCGTCGGAGCGCAGGCGGGTGTGCCCGTGTACGCCCCCGAGCCCGGCAACGGCGTCGGCAACCCGGTCAAGGTGGCCCGCGACGGCGTCAAGTTCGCTCAGCAGAAGCTGCACGACGTGGTCATCGTCGACACCGCAGGACGTCTCGGCGTCGACGCCGAGATGATGAAGCAGGCCGCGGACATCCGCAAGGCCATCGACCCCGACGAGGTGCTCTTCGTCATCGACGCCATGATCGGTCAGGACGCAGTGGCGACGGCCCGTGCATTCCAGGACGGCGTCGACTTCACCGGTGTCGTGCTGTCCAAGCTCGACGGCGACGCCCGCGGTGGTGCGGCACTGTCGGTGGCGTCGATCACCGGCCGACCGATCATGTTCGCGTCCACGGGAGAGGGCCTGGACGACTTCGAACCGTTCCACCCCGACCGCATGGCCAGCCGGATCCTCGACCTCGGTGACATCCTCACACTGATCGAGCAGGCTCAGGGTGCGTTCGATGAGGACGAAGCGCGCAAGATCGCGGAGAAGTTCTCCACCGACACCTTCACCCTCGACGACTTCCTCGGCCAGATGCAGCAGCTGCGCAACATGGGCTCGATCAAGAAGATGATGGGCATGCTGCCCGGCGCCGGCGCCATGAAGCAGCAGCTGGACAACTTCGACGAGCGGGAGATCGTGCGCACCGAAGCGATCATCCAGTCGATGACCAAGGCCGAGCGGGTCACACCCAAGCTCCTGAACGGTTCACGGCGCCTCCGCATCGCGCGCGGTTCCGGGTCGACCGTCACCGAGGTGAACCAGCTCGTGCAGCGGTTCGAACAGGCCGCCAAGATGATGAAGACCGTGGCCAAGGGCGGCATGCCCAACATCCCCGGCATGGGTCCGATCCCCGGCGGTATGGGCGGCAAGCGTCCCCAGGTGCAGCAGAAAAAGAAGGGCTCGAAGTCGGGCAACCCGGCCAAGCGTGCCGCGGAGAATGCGGCAATCGCCTCCGGTGAAAAGGTCGGCGGCGCTCCCGCCGCCGGCGGCTCAGGTTTCGGTCTGGGCGGCGGAGCCAAGGCCGGCGGACCGTCGGCCGAGGAGATGGCGGCACTGCAGAAGATGCTCGGCCGCTAAAGCGCCCGGATGTCGCATGCCGGCGTCGCCGAAATGGGTGTGGCCGGGGATTAGGATCTTGCAATGACCTCTCCCCAGCCCCGCCCCGTGCGCCTCGGCGTGCAGATCGCCCCGCAGCACGCCGACTACACGTCGATCCGGAACACCGTTGCGGCGGTCGAAGCCCTCGGCGTTGACGTCGCCTTCAACTGGGATCATTTCTTCCCGCTCTCCGGCGACCCGGAGGGGCTGCACTTCGAATCCTGGACCCTGCTGGCCGCCTGGGCCGAACAGACCAGCGTCATCGAGATGGGCGCACTGGTCAACTGCAACAGCTACCGCAACGCCGACCTGCAGGCGGACATGGCCCGCAGCATCGACCACATCAGCGGCGGCCGCTTCATCTTCGGCACCGGCTCGGGCTGGTTCGAACGCGACTATGACGAGTACGGCTACGACTTCGGTACCGTCGGCACCCGCCTGGACGCCCTCGCCGCAGACCTGCCTCGCATCGAGGCGCGCTGGGACAAGCTCAACCCGGCGCCGGTTCGCGACATCCCGGTACTCATCGGCGGTGCGGGTGAGAAGAAGACGCTGCGTATCGTGGCGCAGCACGCGGACATCTGGCACTCGTTCTCCACCCCAGAGGTCCTCACCCACAAACTCGGCGTCCTGGGCACCTGGTGCGACACCGTCGGGCGTGATGTCAGTGAGATTGAAATCTCCACCGAACTGCGCGGCAAAACCACCGAGGAAGCTGACGAACTCTATGGACTCGGCACCACCCTGTTCACCCTCGGAATCTCCGGTCCCGCCTACGATCTCGCGCCCGTGGAGGACTGGCTCGCCTGGCGCGACAGCAAAAACGCCTGATATAGGCCCGGTGAGGTGGCCTGTCCTCGTCGGGTCAGAACGGCGGGTTTTCGGGCACCGGCGGGGTCGGCTTCCGGGTCGGCCGCTGCCGGGGCATCAGGTAGGTCTCGTCGGCGGGCCGCTTCCAGGTCTTCGGCCCCATCACCGGTGGCCGTGGCCGGGGTGGTCCCATCGGGTTGGCGGGGTCGGTGCGGTAGCTGCGTTTCCCGGGGGAGGTCCAGTGCAGGATCCCGTCGGGTTCCTGGGTGACTCGCCACTGGCTGAGGTGTTTGAGTCGGTGGTGGGGTTCGCAGAGGTGGGCGAGGTTGTCACTGTCGGTGTTGCCGCCGCCGGCCCAGGGGTCGGTGTGGTCGACGTCGCTGGTCACCGCGGGTCGGGAACAGCCCGGGAACCGGCAGGTTTCATCGCGCACCCGCAGGTATTTCTTCATGGCCTTGGTGTTCTTGTGCTGGGTTTTGCCCAGCGAGAGCACCACCCCGGTTTCCGGGTGGGTCAGCAGCCGGGTGAAGCTCGGTGCGTGCCCGGCGATCTCCCGCGCGGCCTCGGGGGAGATGGGCCCGTACCCTTCGAGGGTGGCGGGTTCCTCGTCCAAGCCCAGCAGGGTCAGCACGGGCACCGTCACCATGACCGTGCCGCGGATGCCACCACCCATCCCGTCGGGCGTGATTCCGTCCAGCAACAGGGCGGCGGTGATGTCGGCGCGGAGCTGGTCGAGGGTGCGGGTCGGGGAGTCGTCGGCCGGGTCCTGCGCGATGCCGAAGGCCGCGCCGTTGCTGCTGGCGTCATCCGTTTGGTCGGCCGGGCTCGGGTCGCCGAGGTGCTTGAGCTTCACGGCCATCGTGTTGATGCGGTCGTAGGCGGCCTTGGTGTCGTGCGCGGTGCCGTACCAGTGCAACCAGGCCATTCCATCCGGGGCGGCCTCCCAGTACGAACGCCGGTCGGCCAGCGCGTTCCGGTGCCGGGTCACGATCGACTCCGGGTGCAGTCTCTCCCGTAGCCGGCGGGCCTTGTCACGGAACCGGCCCACCGGCAGGCGTTTCGCGTCGGGCAGCACCTTCTCTTCAAACGCCGCCTGGCCCCCATCGGGCAGGGTGAGTAGCTGCCCGAGCAGGGTCGTGGCGTGCCGGTAGCTGATCTCGCCTCTGGAGAACGCCGCGAACGTGGCCGGTGCGTAGGAGCTGAGGAATCGGGCTTCGTCCAGTTGCCGGTCGATGGTGCGCTCGGCCACCCGGGTCAGACACGCCGTCTCACTCACGATCGTGCGACGGGCGACCTCCCGGTCGTCCCACCGGTTGTAGGTGGCGGCGCGGGCCTGGTCCTCGGTCATGCTGGCCGCGTTGTCGTCGGTGAGGCGGATGTTCGCCGGGTTGCCGTGCAACCGGGAGGCGACCTGGGGTTGTTCGCTCCAGTCCTGCAGGTCCAGCAGGTGCTCGATCCGGCGGGCCTGGGCCCGGGCGATGAGGCGGTCATCGGCCGCGATCCGTTCGGTGTGCCGGACCAGATCGGTCTGGACACGGTCGTCCAGGGTGAGCTCCGGAGAGTAGTCGTCATCGTCCGGAGCTGGCGGTAGTACCTCGTCAGCGATACTCATACTGAGATCGTCTCACCTACCACCGACACTCACCCCGCCCCGGTCACGGCATCCGCGAACCGTGAGAAAAGCCCCAGAATTCGCGAGTCTTTGGTGCTTAATTCCCGGTTCGCGAGGGTGGGGCCGGCGGGAGCAGACCCTCGCGGAGCTCGCGGCTGAGGGCGGCGACCACGGCGGGGAGGTCACCGTTGTGCGTGGCCGCCACGGCCAGCTGACGCTGGTAGCTGGCACCGTGGTCGAGGATCAGGTTCAACTGCAGCAACTCGGTCAGGCAGCCGAGGCGCTCGGCGGTGGGGGAGAGCACCTCGACGAGGCGGCGCACCTCGTCGGTGACCATCCGCTCGGTGCCGGTGGAGCTCACTATGATCTCGGCCGCCAGCCCGTACCGGGCCGCCCGCCACTTGTTCTCACGCACGAACCAGGGCTGCATGGTGGGCACCGGCCGGCCCTCGTCGATCTCCGTCGACATCCACTCGACCACACACTGAATGAACGCGGCGATCGCCCCGAGCTCTTCCACCGTCGATACTCCGTCGCAGGCGCGCACCTCGATGGTGCCCCAGCGCGGCGACGGGCGGATGTCCCAGCGCACTTCGGAGGCGTCCTCGATAATTCCGGTCACCGTGAGGTCGTTGACGTACTCCTCCCACGCGGCCCAGTCCTCGAGGCGCCAAGGCAAACCGGCCGTCGGAAGCTGCTGGAACATCTGGGCGCGGTTGGAGGCGTAGCCCGTGTTGACCCCGGCCCAAAACGGGCTGGACGCGCTGAGCGCCTGCAGGTGCGGCACGAAGCTCAGTAGGCCGTTGAGGATCGGGATGACCTTGTCGCGGTCCTCGATGCCCACGTGCACGTGAATGCCCCAGATCATCATGTTGCGACCCCACCACTGGGTGCGGTCGATGAGCTTGTGGTACCGCTTCTTATCGGTGACCTGCTGGTCGAACCATTGCCCGAACGGATGTGAACCCGAACAGATCGGGTCGACGCCCAGAGGGTCGGTGATGGCACGCACCTCGGCGACCTGCCCGGCGACGTCGCCGACAGCGCCGGCCACGGTGTGGTGCACCCCGGAAACGAGCTCAACGGTGTTCAGGAGGAGCTCTCCGGTGATGTGCGGGTGTGGGGAGCCGTCCGGCCCCCTGAGAGCGTCGAGTACCTCGTCGGCGATCGACACGAGGTCTCCGGTCGCGCGGTCGACCAGGGCGAGTTCCCACTCGATCCCCACCGTCGACCGCTCGGAGCGAGCGAATTCGATTCCCACTCTTTCGATACCCACGGTGGTGCCCTTCGTGCTTCGAGTCATGCTTCGAGGCCCCGATGCGGGGCGATGTGGCACAATCCTGACAGCTAAACCGTGCCGGCGCGGTTCGCCGCGCTACACGGGGTCACGGTGTCGGCCGGATTGCCCGAAGCAACTCGGCGCACGATTATCACAAAGTGCTCGATGTCTGACACAATGATTAGTCGAGTTCCGTTATGCCCGACCCTCTAATCCGGCGTAACACGAACCTTATTGAGCTTGTGCCGAGTGTGCCCCCACGCTCACGGCTGTCAGTTCGCCAAACATCTAAATCACAGGAGAATTGTGGCTGTCAAAATCCGTCTGAAGCGCATGGGCAAGATCCGTGCACCGTACTACCGCATCGTTGTCGCCGACTCGCGCACCAAGCGCGACGGCCGCGTCATCGAAGAGATCGGCATCTACCACCCCACGCAGGAGCCTTCGGTCATCGAGGTCAAGTCCGAGCGTGCCCAGTACTGGCTCTCCGTCGGCGCCCAGCCGACCGAGCAGGTTGCGGCACTCCTCAAGCTGACCGGCGACTGGGGCATCTTCAAGGGCGACAAGAACGCCGTCTCCACCGTCAAGATGAAGGAGCCGAAGGCTCCCTTCGTCGCCGACGAGAAGAAGAAGCCGGTTCTGAAGCCCAAGGCTGACAAGCCCGCGGCCAAGGCCCCGACCGACGACGTTGCCGCCGAGGCAACCGAAGAGGACAAGGCGTAATTTTGCTCGCTCCCGCGCTTGAGCACCTCGTCAAGGGAATCGTTGATCACCCGGACGACGTGCACGTTGTAGCCCAGAACTCACCCCGTGGTGAGGTGCTCGAGGTTCGTGTGAACCCCGAGGACCTCGGCCGGGTGATCGGCCGCGCCGGTCGCACCGCCAAGGCGCTGCGCACTCTCGTGGCCGCTCTGGCCGATGGCAAGCGCGTTCGGGTCGACGTTGTCGATACCGACAACTGAGCGGGTAGTGACTAGCCCCTCATGAGCGACGACAGCACGACCCCGGCCACCCAACTGCGGGTGGGGCGCCTCACCAAGGCCCATGGCCTCAAGGGCGCCATCAAGCTGGAGCTGTTCACGGACGACCCGGGACGACGTTTCGTCCCGGGCGCCGTGTTCACACTCCAGGTGCCGACCAGCTCACCCTGGCACGGCAAGACCATCGAACTCGTCGAGCTGCGCTGGTACAACCAGCACCCCGTCGGGTTCTTCAAGGGGGTCCCGGACCGCGAAGCCGCCGAGGCCCTGGCCAAGGCGATCCTTTGGATCGACCAGGACTCGGCCGAGCAGACCGACGAAGAAGACGCCTGGTACGACCACCAGCTGGTGGGACTCGCCGTCGTGCGCGACGGCGTGCAGATCGGCACGCTGACGCGCCTCGAGCACCTGCCGGCCCAAGATCTCCTGATCGTGAAGACCGCCAACGGCGAGGTGATGATCCCGTTCGTCAAGGCGATCGTTCCCTCGGTCGACGTCAAGGCCGGCGTCATCACGATCACTCCGCCCCCCGGGCTGCTCGAAGAGCTGCCTGAGGAACCCGACACCGACGACTCGACGCCCGAAGACGCGGCGCCGGCAGCGGATGCGGAACCCGACTCAGACGAACCGGCAGCGACGCCGACTCCTGACGGTCAGGACGCATAGACGCGCCCTGATCCAGTTCACGGGAAGAGGCGCGCCGCGCCACACCTCCTTCACGTTCGTTGACATCGCGGCCGTTGAAGTGGAGTACCGTCGCATGTCCTACGTTAAACCGGATCACCTGATCGATCAGCTCGTTCATTCCGGAGTTGTCAAGACCAACCTCACCGCACGTCAGATGTTCGTGCGCGGCACGCTCTCCGGAGCGATCCTCGGCGCGGCCACGACCCTGGCACTGACCGCGGCGGCCCAGACCGGGCTGCCGATCGTCGGCGCCCTCGTGTTCCCCGTCGGGTTCGTTGTGATCCTGATGCTCGGCCTCGAACTGGTCACCGGCAGCTTTGCGATCATCCCGCTGGCGATCCTCGAGGGCCGCACCACCATCGCCAAGGGCCTGAAGAACTTCGCCGTCGTCATCCCGGCGCATATCTTCGGCGCCGGTCTCTACGCCGTCCTGTACGTGGGTGTCATCACCTACCTCGGGACGGACACCACCGACCCGATGATCCAGGCGATCATCAACATGGCCGAGCACAAGGTGCTGCCGTACGCGACGATCGGTGCCGGCGGCGTCCTGGTCGCCATCATCAAGGCCATGCTGTGCAACTGGATGGTGGCGCTGGGCACCATCATGTTCTACACATCCACCTCGGCCTCCGGCAAGATCCTGGGCATGTGGCTGCCTGTGCTCACCTTCTTCGGCCTCGGCCTCGAGCACGCCGTCGTGAACATGTTCGTCATCCCGGCGGGCATGCTGCTCGGCGCCGACATCAGCTTCGGCGACTGGTGGGGCTGGAACACCGGCCCGGTCCTGATCGGCAACTTCCTGGGCGCCGTGCTCTTCACCGCCCTGCCGCTGTACTTCTCTCACCGCACCAAGGTCAACCGCGCGGCGGCCCTCGAGGCCGAAGACGATGGCGCGAGCGCGCCGGAGCTCACCGTCACCCACTCGTAGAATTGCCCCTATGCGCATCGACATCATCAGTATCTTTCCGGAGTTCTTCGGTGTGCTGGACATCTCCCTTCTCGGCCGCGCCCGCCAGGCCGGCCTGATCGACCTCGCCGTGCACAACCTGCGCGATTTCACCCACGACAGGCACAACACCGTCGACGACACCCCCTACGGCGGCGGCGCCGGCATGGTGATGAAGCCCGAACCCTGGGGTGAAGCGCTGGACAGCATCCTGCCCTCGGTCGAGGACGCGGATGCCGGCGCGCCGGAGGGCGGCGCCGGCCCGGTGCTGATCTTCCCCTCGCCCGCCGGAGAACAGTTCACCCAGGCGATGGCCCGCGAACTCGCCCACGAGCCGCACCTGGTCTTCGGCTGCGGCCGCTACGAGGGCATCGACCAGCGTGTGGTCGACCACTTCGCCGGCCGAGGCCGGGTGCGCCTGGTGAGCCTGGGCGACTACGTGCTCAACGGGGGAGAGGTGGCCGTGATGGCCATGATCGAGGCCATCGGCCGGCTCATCCCCGGCGTGGTGGGCAACCCGGAAAGCCTGGTCGAGGAATCGCACGAGGACGGCCTGCTGGAGTACCCCAGCTACACCAAGCCCGCCAGCTGGCGTGGCCTGGAGGTGCCGCCGGTGCTGCTCAGCGGCAACCACGGCGCCATCGCGGCGTGGCGTCGTCAGCAGCAGATCGAGCGCACCCGGTTGGTGCGCCCCGACCTCCTGCCCGCCGACGACGCGGATGCCGCCCTTCAGCCTCCAGCGAACTCCAAGGCTCGGCGGGCCCCCCGCGGGTAATCTGGGGACTGTGATTCTCCGCAGGGTCTTCTACTACTGGCAGTTCGTAGCCGTCGGCGCGCTTCCGCTCTGGCTGATGGTCGCCGCGTCGATTTTCGGATCCTCGGCCTGGGAGGTTCTCGGCGCCACCTTCGGTGCCATCGCCATCGGTTTCGGCCTCCTCGTCGTGAGCCTGCTCTTCCTGGCCCGCAAGGAGGTGCGTGCGGTCAAGGCGGTGTCCTGGGCGGATGTCGGGGTGCTGGCCCTCTGGCACGTACTGATCGTGCTGATGGGCGTGTTCTCGGTGACGGCGCCGTGGCTGTCCGTGCTGGTGGTCCTGGTCGGTCTCGGCGCCTTCTGGTTCGCGCTCTGGGAACTCTTCGACGCCGCTCGCACCCGAGTGCGCGAAGCCATGGTCTACATCGACGAGACCGCCAGGTTCGGTACCGTCCCGGCCGGGCCGAACCAGTTCCCGCCGATGAACGACCGGTCCGGCGTTCGTGCGGACGGGGCCCGGCAGGATCCGGCGCCCACGACGCCCGCCGACCCGTCGGTGATCATCATCCGGGAGAAGCTGACCGACCCGTAAAAGGTGCCGTCGGCCGAGGGTTTGGCGAGCGGCTGGTTTAGTGGCAGAATTAGCGTTTGTGCCGCGGCATGTCTCTGCCACAGGGGAGCTGCATTCATATCGGCACGCACACACTCAATTGGTCGCCACCAACTCACCTTCGGTGAGAGGGCGGGGCGCCACTGAAACGTCCTCGACCTGTGGCGGGTACAGAGAGCGAACAACATGCATATTCTCGACCAGGTGGACGCAGCATCGCTGCGTTCAGACATCCCGGAGTTCCGGGCCGGCGACACCGTCAAGGTACACGTCAACATCGTTGAAGGCGCGCGCTCGCGTGTCCAGGTCTACCAGGGCGTCGTTATCGGCCGTTCCGGCGAAGGCGTCCGCGAGACGTTCTGCGTCCGTAAGGTCAGCTTCCAGGTCGGCGTCGAGCGTACCTTCCCGGTGCACTCCCCGGTGATCGACCACATTGAGGTCGTCGTCCGCGGTGACGTGCGTCGCGCGAAGCTGTACTACCTGCGCGGTCTCCGTGGCAAGAAGGCCAAGATCAAGGAAAAGCGCGACTAAATAACAGCGCCTATCCCGATTCGCCAGGTCTAAGCCTGAGCGTATTCGCAGCCGCTGGATTTCCCCCTGAGCTCCTCCCCGCTAAACTGGGCGAGGAGCTCAGGCGGTTAAATGACAGACAACACTCTGCCCTCGCGATCGCATCGCCTGGAACCAGATTCGCCGCGCAAAAGGCGCGGCGTTGCGATATTCATTCGCGACCTTCTCATCATCTTCGTGGTGGCACTGCTCATCTCGTTCCTAATCAAGACGTTTCTCGTGCGGTCGTTCTACATCCCGTCGGGGTCGATGGAAAGCACCCTGCTGGTCGACGATCGCATCATCGTCAACCAGCTCGAACCCGCCCTGGTGCCCGTCTCCCGCGGTGACGTCGTCGTCTTCCGCGATCCGGGCGGATGGTTGCCGGCGCAGCCGCCCCTCGAACAGAATCCGATCGTCGCGGCGCTCGACTGGACGATGTCGGTGGTCGGACTGTCCGCACCGGACAGTAACGACCACCTGATCAAACGGATCATCGGTTTGCCCGGAGACCACGTGGTCTGCTGCAACACGCTGGGCCAGATGAGTGTGAACGACATACCACTCAGCGAACCGTACGCGCAGCTGCCGGCGGGTGAGACGAGCGTGTCCAAGGACGCGTTCGACGTCGTCGTTCCAGAGAATTCGCTGTGGGTCATGGGCGACAACCGCTACGACTCCCTCGACTCCCGCTACCACCCCAACGCTCCGGGCAAGGGGTTCGTGCCGATGGACAACGTTGTCGGCCGCGCCCTCGTGATCAGCTGGCCGCTAGAACGGTGGAGCTGGTTGGACGATTACCCCGAGGTGTTCCGCGGGGTCGAAGAGGCCGACAAGTGACCGTTCCCCAGCCGACGAAGCCCCTCCAGTCATGATGGCTGTCGTCGAGCCAACCCTCGACGTGGAGCTGGCGATGCTCGCTGCCGGCGCCAGCTGTGTGATCGGCTGCGACGAGGTCGGCCGCGGTGCCCTCGCTGGCCCCGTCGCCGTGGGCCTCGCGGTCGTGACGGCCGACGTCGGTGCCTTCCCGGTGGGCTTGCGCGACTCCAAACTCCTGAGCGAGCCCCGCCGGGAGCGGCTGGCCCCCCTGGCCGCGGCGTGGGTGCGCCACAGCGCCGTGGGGTTGGCGTCGCCGCAGGAGGTGGACACCGTCGGCATCATCGCCGCACTCGGCCTGGCCGGCAAGCGAGCGCTTGCCCAGCTGCACGCCGACGGCGTGGACATCGTCGGCGGAGTCGTGCTGCTGGACGGCAACGACGACTGGCTCAACAAGGCCCTCAGCACCCCGCTGTCCGTCGTGACCCGTATCAAGGCCGACCAGGACTGTGCGTCGGTGTCCGCGGCATCCGTGATCGCGAAGGTGCACCGGGACCGGCTGATGATCGCGGCCGACCTCGCCACCCCCGGCTACGGCTGGACGGGCAACAAGGGCTACGGCAGCGCCCAACACATGACCGCCATCGGTGCGTTGGGGGCCAGCGAACAGCACCGGCTCAGCTGGCTCAAGATTCCGGCTTGAGAACTGCGCGTAAGATTGACTCACCATGGAAGAAGATGAGTTCGAGGACTACGACCGCGAGGTCGAGTTGGCCCTATACCGCGAGTATCGAGACGTTGTGGGGCAGTTCCAGTACGTCGTCGAGACTGAGCGCCGCTTCTACCTCGCCAACGAGGTTGAACTCGTGCGCCGCGACACCGAACACGACTTCTACTTCGAACTGACGATGAAGGATGTCTGGGTCTGGGATGTCTACCGCTCCGACCGTTTTGTGAAGTCGGTGCGAGTGCTGACGTTCAAGGACGTCAACGTGGAGGAACTGGCGTCGAAGGAGTTCGAACTTCCCAAGGAACTCGCGCTCGACGAGTAGCCCCGCCGGCCCGCCGCGTGGCTGCTAGCGTGTGCGGATGACAGCTCGCACCGACTCGTCTAGCGCGGTCCCTTTTGGCACCGCCCCGTCCAGCAGCGCCCCGTCCAGCAGCGCCCCGTCCAGCAGGGCCCCGTCCAGTGCTGACGCGTCCAGCGCTGACGCCCTGGCCACGGTGGCCGCGGCCCTGGACCTGGCTCCGCTCATTGACGGGCACAACGACTGGGCTTGGGAGTGTCGCGAGAACCGGGACTACTCCGTCGAGGGTCTCGACGGCGCCCTGGCCACTGACACCGATATCGACCGGCTCCGAGCCGGCCGGGTGGGCGGTCAATTCTGGTCGGTGTACGTGGAAGACACCCTCGACGGAGCCGACGCCGTGCAGGGCACCCTGGAGCAGGTGGACTGGGTGTACAGACTCGCCGCCCGGTATCCGCAGACCTTCGTGATCGCCACGAGTGCGGCCGATGTGGAGGCCGCTCGTGCCAGCGGCCGCGTTGCCTCGCTGTTGGGCGCCGAGGGTGCCCACTCGCTCAACGATTCTCCCGCCGTGCTGCGGATGCTGGCCAGGCTCGGCGTGCGCTACCTCACCCTCACTCACGTGCACAACACGAGTTGGGCCGACTCCGGCACCGACGAACCGGTGCACAACGGCCTGAGCCCGCGCGGTGTCGAGTACATCCGGGAACTCAACCGGTTGGGCATGCTCGTTGACCTCTCGCACGTCTCCCCGGCGACGGCGCACGCGGCCCTCGACGTCACGAGCGCCCCGGTGATCTTCAGCCACAGCTCCTGCTCCGCCGTCACGGCCGACCCACGCAACGTGCCTGACGATGTGCTCGCGCGCCTGGCCGACAACGGCGGCGTGCTGATGGTCACCTTTGTGCCGCAGTTCGTCTCGGCGGAGTATGCCGGCTGGTTCGGCGGCGACCGGAGCACGCCCGCACCCCGGGTGACCGTGGCGCAGGTAGCCGATCACGTCGAGTACGCGCGCGACGTCGCCGGCATCCGCCACATCGGGCTAGGCGGGGACTTCGACGGCACCGACGAGTTCCCCGAGGGCCTCGAGGGCGTCGACGGTTACCCGGCGCTGCTGCTCGAGCTCGCCCGGCGAGGCTGGACCGCTGCCGAGCTGGCCGCCCTGGCCGGCGCCAACGTGTTGCGGGTTCTGCGGGCGACGGATGCCGCCTTCGCCGGACACGACGTGGAGCTCACCCGGCTGACCCGCTGACCCTGCGCCCGGATCCCGACTCAGGGGGTGCGCGGCTCGCAGATGACGACGGGAATGTCCCGACGGGTCTTCTGCTGGTAACCGGCGTAGCCCGAGTAGGCGCGCACGATCGCCGGCCACAGCGCCGCCTTCTCCGTCGCGGTGGCCGTGCGGGCCCGCATCGGGCGGGTGACCCCGTTCTCGGTGAGTTCCACCTCGGGGTGGGCGACCAGGTTGAGGTACCAGAACGGGTTGCGGTCGTCGCCGCCCTTCGACGCGATCAGCACCACCCGGTCCGGCTCGTGGATCGGGGCGGTGAGCATCGTGGAGCGTCGCTCGCCGGTCTTCCGTCCGAGTGTGTGCAGTTCCACGACGGGCATCGGCCCGATTTTCCAGCCCAGCCGGCCTCGGGAGAGCACCAGCAGCGTGCGGTGTACGGCGTTCATGGCTCGCATCGACAGGTCGGTCAGGCGGTCGGAGATCATGGCATCAGCCTACGGTCGCGCCGGCTGCCCTGCGCGTTGACACCCGGACGGGGGCTGGGTACCGTCCCCTGCGACAGCGACCCATTTCCGAAATCCCACGTGAAATAAGGAGTTTCCATGTCCGACGAATCCGTCTTCCTCTATCTCGGTGTGTACCCCAACGCGGCAACGGCCGAGTCCGACCTCGAGGTTGTGCGTGAACTGCACTCCACCAAGGTGATCGGAACCTACGACGCCGCCGTCGCCACCAAGGAGGCCGATGGCTCGGTGCAGGTTCACCGCAAGACCAGCAAACATGCCGGCTGGACCGGCGTGGCCGCCGGCGCTGTTGTCGGCCTGTTGTTCCCCCCGGCGATCATCGGCAGCGCCATCGTCGGCGGAGCAGCCGGCAGCGTTGTTGGGCACTTCTGGCGGAGCCTGGACCGTGGTGACATCAAGGAACTCGGCGAGCTGCTCGATTCCGGCGAGGCCGCGCTCATCGTCGTGGGCAAGGACCGGCTCGACGAGGAATTCCGCAAGGCGGGCCTCGTGGCGCAGAAGCACCTCCAGAAGGAGCTGAAGGTCGACGCGAAGGAGCTCGACAAGGAGCTCGCGCAGGCCTCCAGGGAAATGCAGGCGGAGGGGCGCTCCGACACCGTTTAGTCCGGTCGGTTCAATCCGGATCAGCCGAACACCGAGAGCCCGCTCCTCCACAGGGGGCGGGCTGCGCTGTGTGTGCACAGGCTCGACACCGCCGTCTCGCGTCCGAGACCGGTCCTCGCATGCTGGTCGCGGAGGTGCTCGTGGCACGCAAAGACGATTTGGGCCGGCGCGGCGAAGACTGCGCCGCGGAGTACCTGGCGCGGGCGGGGTACACGGTGGTGGAGCGCAATTGGCGGTGCGGGCAGGGTGAGATAGACCTGATCGTCGCCAAGGATGGCGACATTGTGTTCGTCGAGGTGAAGACCCGCTCAGGCACCGGATACGGGCATCCGTTCGAGGCCATCACGGTGGCCAAGCTGGCCAGGCTGCGCCGGCTGGCCGGGGCCTGGTGCGCACAATTCGAGCCGAGGGCGCGACACATCCGTATTGACGCCATCGCGGTGATCGCCCGCCCGGGCCACGCACCGAGTGTCGAACACCTCGAGGGTGTGTTCTGATGGGCCTGGCCCGCACCCACTCCGTCGCCCTGATCGGCCTCGCCGGGTCGCTCGTCGAGGTCGAGGCCGACATCTCCAGCCAATTGCCGGGGATGCGGCTGATCGGGCTGCCGGACGCGGCCCTGGCCGAGGCCGCCGAACGGGTGCGCGCCGCGGCCAAGAATTCCGGCTGTGCGCTGAACGGGCACCGGCTCACCGTGAACCTCTCGCCCGCCGCCCTGCGCAAGCACGGCTCCGGCTTCGACCTCGCCATCGCGGTGGCCTGTCTGGCCGCGGACGGGGTGGTGCCGGCCGCGTCGGTGGGCGCTGTGGTGCACATCGGTGAGCTCGCCCTGGACGGGCGCTTGCGGCCGACGCCCGGCATGCTGCCGGCGGTGATCGCCGCGGCGCGGCTCGGGCACCGCGCGGTGATGGTCCCGGCCGGCAACGCCGAGGAGGCGGCCCTGGTCCCGGGGATCCGGGTGGTGGGGGTGGCGTCGCTCCGTGACGCGCTGATCTGGCACGGCGCCAGATTGGAGCCCCAGGACGTGGAGGTGCTGCGTGCTCCCGTTGAGGACGACCCGGCCGACGAGAGCCTCGACCTGCTCGACGTCGTCGGCAACGACGAGGCCATCCTGGCCCTGCAGGTGGCTGCGGCCGGCGGTCACCATCTCTTCATGCTCGGGCCGCCAGGCGCGGGCAAGACCATGCTCGCGGCCCGTCTGCCGGGGCTGCTGCCCGACCTTGGCCCGGCCGCGTCTCTGGAGGTGAGCTCGCTGCGGTCGCTGAGCGGCCGTCCGGTGGGGCGTTCGTTGATCACCAGGCCCCCGTTGGAGTCGCCACACCACACCATCACGGCGGCCGCGATGGTCGGCGGCGGCAGCGGGCAGATCCGGCCGGGTGCGGCGGCGCGGGCGTCCCACGGGGTGCTCTTCCTGGATGAGGCACCTGAGTTCTCCGGTGCGGTGCTCGACGCTCTCAGACAGCCCCTGGAATCCGGTCGGATCAGCATCCACCGGGCGAACGCCATCGCCCATTTTCCCGCCAGATTTCAGCTGGTGCTGGCCGCGAACCCGTGCCCGTGCGGCCAATACGGCGCCGGCGATCAGGAATGCAGCTGTCCGCCGAACGCGCGGCGCCGTTATCTCGCCCGCATCTCCGGCCCGCTGTTGGACCGCATCGACATCCAACTCACCGTGACCCGGGTGACCGCAGCGCAATTACGCATCTCGGCCGACGGCGGCCGGTTGTCCAGCGCGGTGGCCCGCAGCCGCGTTCTGGCCGCGCGGGAAACCGCGGCAGAGCGGCTGGCCGGAACGCCCTGGACGGTGAACTCGCAGGTGTCAGGACCCTGGCTGCGCAGTTCCGAGAGACGGTTGGGCGCCCCGGTCACGGCGATGCTCGACCGGGCCCTAGAGAGGGGTGGGATCACCATGCGCGGCTACGACCGGATACTCCGGGTGGCGTGGTCTGTTGCGGATTTGACCGGAGTCGCCAGACCCGGGCCAGACGAAGTGGGGCAGGCCCTGTACCTGCGGAAGGGAATGGCGTCATGACACTGTTCGGAATCGACGAGGCGGTGGTGACCTCGCTCACCGCCGGCGTTCGCCCGGCCGCCGCCGCACCCGGTGAGGAGCAGCCGGCGGATGCCCGGCCCGCCGATGCCGAGCTCACTTCTGCGCGGCTCTCCGACCTTGGGGAGGTATTCGCCCGAGCGGCCTGGACCACGATCGCCGAACCGGGGGACGGGGTCGCCGGCGCCGTGGTGGGCCTGCTCGGCGCGGCGGCGGCCCTTCGCTCGGTGGTGGAGGCGTGGCCCCCGGACCGACTGGCCGGCACGCTCACGGACTCCGTCGGCGAGCACGAGGCGAGTGATCCTTCCGGACTCCGCCCGGAGCTGGAGCAGGCACTCGCCCGATGGCGACCACGATTGTCGTCGACCGAGGTGATCCGGTCGCTGCAGCAGGCCCGGCGCACGGGAACGGCACTGCTCCTGCCCAACGACCCGCTCTGGCCCCGCGCTGTCGACGACCTGGGCCGGCACGCCCCGCTCGCCCTGTGGTGGCGGGGTCAACCGGATGCCCTGGCGGCGCTCCGCCACTCCATCGCCCTGGTCGGCGCTCGCGCTGCGACAGGGTACGGAGAACACGTGGCGATGGAGGCGGCGGCGGGATTGGTCGACCGGGGACTCGCTATTGTGTCGGGGGCGGCCTACGGGATCGACGGAATGGCACATCGGTCGGCGCTGGCCAGCAACGGAGCGACCGTCGCTTTTCTGGCCGGGGGAGTTGACCGCTTTTACCCCAGCGGACACGACGCCCTACTCACCCGCATCGTCGAGGCCGGCGCCGTGCTGTCCGAGCTGCCCTGTGGGGCGCCGCCCACCAAATGGCGGTTCCTGCAACGCAACCGGCTGATTGCCGCTTCGAGTGCGGCCACCGTGGTGCTCGAAGCGGGCTGGCGCTCCGGATCGCTCAATACGGCCGGGCACGCAGCAGCGCTCGGACGCCCGCTCGGCGCTGTTCCCGGCCCGGTCACCTCGCCCACCTCGGCCGGCTGTCACCGCTTACTGCGGGACTACGACGCCATCTGCGTCACCAGCGCCGCCGATATGGCCGAGCTCATCGGCCTGGGCGTGGATTTGGAGCTGGACGTGCCCGGGACGGCCGGCCGGGATGCTGAGGGAACCGTGCCGCGGGAACGCACGAGCGATCAGGTGCGGGTATTCGATGCGCTCAGCGTGCGGGCGCCTCGCGTAGCCGCCGACATTGCCCGGCGCTCCGGACTGTCGACAGTGGCGGTGCTCGGGGCGCTGGGCACCCTCGACCTCGAGGGCTCGGTGCGGGAACGAGCGACCGGCTGGGTCAGGGTCACCTGAGTCGCCGGCCTAACTGTTCCCCGTCCGGACACATGTTCCCGGCACACCGGGCGCACTTGTCCGGAGCGGCAACAGTTGTGCTCCGCGCAGGTCTGGGCCTGCGTTACCGGGCTGCAAAGGCCTTCTGGGTGGCGGCGTTGGTGAGCTGGGCGAACTCTTCGGCCTGGACGGGGGACATGGACGGTCCGGTGGTCATCGTCGACACGACCAGGTCACCGTCGGCGACGAAACAGATCGAGCCGGCGAACGCCTTATACCCGAAGGTCATTTTTATCTGGCGGCAGGCCAGGGAATCACCCTCGATGGCGGCCTCGCCGCCTACTAATTCGTCGATCTCTATCAGCGTGTCTCGACCGTTTTCCGTCGTTGCCAGGGGTTCGGTGCAGGAGGCTAGCTCTGCGCTCAAGTCCGCTATGACCTGTTCACCGTCTTCGACAATGAACACCCCGGTACTCAGGGTCTGATCGAGTGTCTCCCGCGTGAAGGTGTGTCCGTTGAGGTTGTCGGCTTCGTCAATGGACAAGGCACTCGCGAAGTCCAGTGCACACAGGTCCCCTGTTGACTTGTCGGTGGAGACTTCCGCATCCTCTGAGTCGGTGCTGCTGGACGGCTCCAGGCTCCAGCCACCGGACGGCAGGTCCGCGACGGTGAGGGCGAGGGGCGCGAGATCGTCCGCCTCGGGGCCGGCCTCCGCGGCTGGCGCCTCACTGGTGTCCGGTACCGCGAGGGTTTCGTCAGCCTGAGAACAGCCCGTCACGAGAGAGAGTGTGAGCGCAACCAGAACACAGGCATAGCGTTTCGAAACCAACAGGACCCCCAAGAACAGTGTGAACAGATGGCACCATCTAACCGTGCCGTACTGCGCCGGCCCCGCAGGCGTCGGGAGTCGGCGCGCCGATATCCGAGGTGACAGCCGGTGTCGCAGTACCCGGGATCTCCTCGGAGTCGTTGTCGGCGCTACGCCCTAGGGTGTTCCTGACGGCGCGTCACACCGAGGGCGTCGATTCAGTCCGTCGGATCAGCGAGGGGTAGCTCATGACCGGAACAGACACTGTACAGATGGGCCAGTACCGGCCGGCCTCCCACCTCATCGTGCACCTCAGCGACACTCACTTCCTCGGCACGGGCGCGGACGGATCCGGGCGGTTGCTGTACGACGCCGTCGACACCGACAGCACAGTGCATCGCGCGATGGCGCAGCTGGAAGCCTCCGGCCTGGCCATCGACGCCCTCGTCTTCACCGGAGACATCGCCGACCGAGGCGAGGCGGATGCGTACCGCCGGGTGCGCGACATCGTCGAGGCGTCCGCAGAGCGGATGGGCGCTGCACTGGTCTGGGTGATGGGCAACCACGATGAACGGGCGGCGTTCCGCACCGAACTCCTGCGTGTCGAGGCCCACGACGGGCCCGTCGACAGGGTCGTCGACGTCAACGGACTGAGAGTGATCTCCTTGGACACCAGCGTGCCCGGGTACCACCACGGCGAGGTCACCGCCGACCAACTCGCCTGGCTGCGCGACGTGCTCAGCGAACCCGCCGAACACGGTTCCCTGCTCGCCCTGCACCACCCACCGGTACCCACGGCCCTGCCGCTGATGACCATCCTGGAACTGCGCGACCAGACGGCGCTGGCCGAGGTGTTGGTGGGAAGCGATGTACGCGCGATCCTCGGCGGTCACCTGCACCACGCCACCACGGGACTGTTCGCCGGGATCCCGGTGTCCGTCGCCGCGGCCACCTGCTACACGATCGACGCGGCAGCCCCGCCACGCCAGCTCACCGGTGTCGGCGGTGGCCAGTCGATCAACCTTGTGCACGTCTATGCCGACCAGGTGGTGCACTCGAATGTTCCCCTGGGCGCGTTCGACGTGGTCACCCGTTTCGGTCCGGCCTACCTCGACCGGATGGAGGCGCTCAGCCCGACAGACCGGCTGGCGGCGTTCTCCCGACACGTCGCACAGCCGGCCGGGTAGCCGAGACCGGGGGAGGATCACCGTGAGTGGGCGCCGTGCGGGAGAGCGGGCGAATGACGGCGATTCCCGCGTCGGTGCCGGCATCCCGCCCGGCGCGCGAGATGCTGGAGGCATGCATCTCGACCCGGCGATCGACGGCTTCGCCCGCTATCTCGCGACCGAACGCGGTTTCTCCGTGAACACGGTGCGCGCGTATTGCGCCGACCTGGCCGGGTTGGCCACCTTCGCCGAAGATCGGGCGGTGGACACCGTCGACGGCCTGACCCTGGAACTCCTGCGCGACTGGCTGTGGACGGGAACGCAGGCCGGACTGGCGCGGGCCACCATCGCCCGGCGCTCCGCCTCGGCGCGCGGGTTCACCGCCTGGCTCACCCGGGACGGCGTGCTGCCCAGCGACCCCGCCGTGCGGCTGCGTTCGCCGAAACCCGGCCGCACCCTGCCGCGGGTGATCAATCGCAGCCAGATGCAGGAACTGCTCGACCGCCTCGAGGCCGCCGCGGGCGCCGACGACCCGGGAGCCGTGCGTGACCTGGCCATCATCGAACTGCTCTATGCGTCCGGCCTGCGGGTCTCCGAACTCGTCGGACTCGATGTGGGGGACGTCGACCTGTCCCGCCTGACGGTGCGCGTCACCGGCAAGGGCGACAAGGAACGCGTTGTGCCGTTCGGCGTGCCGGCGCAGAGCGCCATCGTGCGGTACCTGCGGGCGGCACGTCCGGTGCTGGCCGCCGCGGTTCCGGCCGAGACGACGCGGTCAGAGGCGACGGGGGGCACGATGGCCGTTCGGCGGGCCGCCGGGGCCGACCCGTCCGCCCTGTTCCTCGGCAGCCACCGGCAGCGCCTCGGGGTGCGCGCCGTGTACCGCCTGGTCGCGGCCCTGCTTGAGTCGATGCCCGGCACCGGTCCGGCAGGTCCGCACGCCCTGCGCCATACGGCGGCCACGCACCTGCTCGACGGTGGAGCCGACCTGCGCGCGGTGCAGGAGATGCTCGGCCATGCCAGCCTCGGCACGACCCAGATTTACACCCACGTTTCGGCGGAGAGACTGCAGCAGAGCTACCGGCTCGCGCACCCCCGCGCCTGACGCCACTCCGTGAGAGTGCGGGCGTCAGCGGGCCGGGATCGGCACCGGGCCGGTCGGCGGGAGTGGCAGCAGTATCGCGCGCGCCAGCCCGCCAAGAAAGAGCATCGGCGAAATGTACTGACCGTGCCGGCGCACCCCGAAGTGCACACAGCGCGCGGTGCAGTGCGAACCCGTCGCCACGACGCCCACGACCTGCCCGGCCAGCACCCGATCACCCTCGCTCACCGTGGCCGTGACCGGCTCGAAGCTGGACACCAGGTCCTCACCGTGCTGGATTGACAGAACGGGCCGGTCCACGACCGTGCCCGCGAAGGTGACCACCCCGTCGGCGGGGGAGCGAACCGGGTGGCCTTCACCGGCCACGAGGTCGATACCGCGGTGCCCGGCCGCATACCGGCTGGTCGGCGCCTCGAAGGGACGCGTCAGCTCCCGTGGTGGTCCGACGGGCCAGGCCCATCCGGCCGGCGCCGCCTGTCCGGGCAGGGCAGCACCGAGTGTCGCCGACACGGGAACCGCAACTGATGCCGCGGCACTGTGCTCCGCAACGACAGGCACCGGCGCAGAGGCCAACGCCGGCGCCGGCGAGCCGGACAGGCTTGGTGCGCCGGTGAGTAGTGCGGCCGCGATGGCACAGACCGGCAGCGCCGCGAGACGGAACAGAGCCTGCGCCGGGCGCCGGCGAGACCGGAACCTGTGCAGGGGAGAACGGGTGGAGGCGAGGCGTTTGTCGGGGCGTCCTGTCGCTGTCATGGCTCCACCATCGGACGACGGCGAGGTCGGGAGGCGGGCCGCGGGCCCGGCTGTGCCAAACGTGTGAAAGAACCGGCTGTGGAGGAGTGGCTGCGGGGGAGCGCGTTGGTGCGCGGCCGGGGTCGGCCGGGTGCTAGAGTTCTCTGAGCAGCGCTTTGTGCGCTGACTACGCGTGCCCATTCGGCCAACACATCCACTCGGTCCTGACTTTTCACGAAGTCGGGCGGTTGTGCGCCGGGCACCAGGAGTAGTGATCATCCGATCACGACACAAACCGATGGGCGTTTTCTGCTGTGCAGAAACGTCGGATAAGGAGTACGGCTCATGGCCGTCGTAACCATTCGCCAGCTGCTCGACAGCGGCGTGCACTTCGGGCACCAGACCCGCCGTTGGAACCCGAAGATGAAGCGCTTCATCTTCACCGAGCGTTCCGGCATCTACATCATCGACCTGCAGCAGTCGCTCGGGTTCGTTGACAAGGCCTATGACTTCGTCAAGGAGACCGTCGCCCACGGCGGCACCATCCTCTTCGTCGGCACCAAGAAGCAGGCGCAGGAATCGATTTCGGAGCAGGCGACGCGAGTCGGCCAGCCCTACGTCAACCAGCGCTGGCTCGGTGGCCTTCTCACCAACTTCCAGACCGTTTCCAAGCGTCTGGCCCGCATGAAAGAGCTCGAAGAGCTCGACTTCGAGGACACCGCCAAGAGCGGCTTCACGAAGAAGGAAATGCTCATCAAGAAGCGCGAGCTCGTCAAGCTGCACAAGAGCCTCGGCGGAATCCGCAACCTGACCAAGACGCCGTCCGCGCTCTGGGTTGTCGACACCAACAAGGAGCACCTCGCCATCGACGAGGCGCGCAAGCTCGGCATCCCCGTCATCGCGATCCTCGACACCAACTGCGACCCCGACGACGTTCAGTACCCGATCCCGGGTAACGACGACGCCATCCGCTCCGTTGGCCTGCTCACCCGCATCATCGCCGACGCCGCGGCCGAGGGCCTCATCCAGCGTCACCAGAAGCCGGAAGAGGGCGCCGAAGTTGAGCCCCTCGCCGCGTGGGAAGCCGAGCTGCTCGCAGCTCCGGCCGAGACCACGCCCGAGCAGTCCTCCGCTGACACCGAGAAGGTCGCCGACGAAACCGTCGCCACCGAGCAGGTTGCAGAAGAGGCACCCGCAGCAGCAGAGCCCGCAGCGGCCGAAGCCGCAACCGAAGAGGTTGCAGCCGACGCTCCCGTAGCCGACACCAAGTAAGGACAACAGGTATGGCAAACTTCAACCTCGAATCCGTCAAGATCCTGCGCGAGCGCCTCGGCACCGGCATGGTCGACACCAAGAACGCACTCGTCGAAGCCGATGGCGACATCGAGCGCGCGGTTGAGATCCTGCGTCTCAAGGGTGCAAAGGGCAACGCAAAGCGCGCCGACCGTTCCACCTCTGAGGGCCTCGTGGCCGCCAAGGTGATCGGAAACACCGCTTACCTGCTCGAGCTCGCCTGCGAGACCGACTTCGTCGCCAAGGGCGAGAAGTTCGGCGCTCTTTCCGAGAAGGTTCTGGACGCGGTTTCCGCTGCCGGCGCCACCAACGTCCCCGAGGCGCTTGCCGCTCCGGCGGATGGCCAGACCGTCGGAGACCTCATCAACGGCGAAGCCGCGATCATCGGTGAGAAGTTCGAACTTCGCCGCGTCGCAGCCGTCACCGGTGACAACTTCGAGATCTACCTGCACAAGACCAGCAAGGACCTGCCCCCGCAGGTCGGTGTCGTTCTCGGCTACACCGGTGAGGATGCCGCAACCGCGCGCAGCATCGCCCAGCACATCTCGTTCGCGAACCCGGAATACCTGGCTCGCGAAGACGTCCCCGCAGAAGCCGTCGAGGCCGAGCGTCGCATCGTCACCGAGATCTCCGAGAACGAGGGCAAGCCGGCCGCCGCGCTGCCCAAGATCGTTGAAGGCCGCGTCAACGCGTACTTCAAGCAGGTCGCACTTCTCGAGCAGGACTATGCCAAGGACAACAAGCTGTCCGTGGCGAAGGTGCTCGCTGACGCGGGTCTGACCGTCACCGGCTTCGCCCGGTTCAAGGTCGGCGCGTAACCAGCTCCGCCGCAACCGGCACAGCAGTAACCAGTAAGGCAGCATGAGACAGAAGGAGATCGGATCGCCTCGGCAATCCGGTCTCCTTCTTCTCTGCCCGGCTCCAGGTGGGCCGCAGCAGGGGTATAGCCCACCGGTGCTCAACCGGTAGTTTTAGAATCACGATCCACAACGGAAGGACGCTCACGGGCATGTCAGATACAGGTACCAAGCGCAGAGTCCTCCTCAAACTGTCGGGCGAAGCATTCGGGGCCGGAAGCCTCGGTGTCAACCCCGACGTCATCAGCAGCCTGGCCCGGGAAATCGCCGAGGCCGCCAAGAGCGTCGAGATCGCGATCGTCGTCGGCGGCGGCAACTTCTTCCGCGGCGCCGAACTCTCCCAGCGCGGCATGGACCGAGGCCGCGCCGACTACATGGGCATGCTGGGCACCGTCATGAACGCCCTCGCCCTGCAGGACTTCCTGGAACAGGCCGGAGCGGAGACCCGCGTGCAATCCGCCATCGCCATGACCCAGGTCGCCGAGCCGTACATCCCGCGACGCGCCGAGCGTCACTTGGAAAAGGGCCGCGTCGTCATCTTCGGCGCCGGCGCCGGACTGCCCTACTTCTCCACGGACACCGTGGCCGCGCAGCGTGCCCTTGAAATCGGTGCCGAGGTCGTCCTGGTCGCCAAGAACGGCGTCGACGGTGTCTACTCAGACGACCCGCGCACCAACCCCGACGCACACAAGATCCACAGCATCACCTACCAGGATGCGCTCCAGCGCGGCCTCAAGGTCGTCGACTCGACGGCCTTCAGCCTGTGCATGGACAACAGCATGCCCATGCGGGTGTTCGGGATGGCTCCGCACGGCAACGTGACGGCCGCCATTCTCGGCGCCGAACTGGGAACCCTCGTCTCCAACTAGGATTATTGAAGCCACCGAAGAAGGAGTCACCGTGATTACGGATGTCCTGACCGACACCACCCAGCGCATGGATAAGGCCGTCGAGGCCGCGAAGGAAGACTTCGCCACCGTGCGTACGGGGCGAGCAAACCCGCAGATGTTCCAGAAGATCCTGGTCGACTACTACGGCACCCCGACGCCCCTGGGGCAGCTTGCCTCGCTGCAGAACCAGGAAGCTCGCACGCTCCTGATCACCCCGTACGACAAGAGCGCCCTGCGCGACATCGAGAACGCCATTCGGGACACCCCGAACCTCGGCGCCAACCTCGGCAACGACGGTATCGTCATCCGGGCTTCGCTGCCCGAACTGACGAACGACCGCCGCAAGGAGTACGTCAAAATCGTCAAGACCAAGGGTGAGGATGCCAAGGTCTCCGTTCGCAACCTGCGCCGCAAGGCCAAGGACGAACTCGACGCGCTCAAGAGCGAGGTCGGCGACGATGACGTGGCCCGCGGAGAGAAGGAGCTCGAGCAGATCACGAAGACTCACATCGACGCGATCGACGACGCCCTCAAGCGCAAGGAAGCCGAACTCCTCGCTATCTAGCGGAGGCTAAGCGAATGACGGATCAGCCAGGGCCCACCCAGCCACCCCAGCGGGGTCGCGGCACCGGCCGCGCCGAGTTTCGGGCACAGGTGCAGTCCACCAAGGCCGACATCGAACGCCAGGTGCAGGCCACCAAGGCGCAGCTGGATGCGACGAACGAACGCATCGAGGCCCGCACAGGGCGCAACCTGATTCTGGCGACCCTGATCGGGCTGGTCCTGGGCGGCGCGATGCTCGTGAGCCTGATCTTCATCAAAGAGCTGTTCATGATCATGGCCTTCGTGGTCGTGGGGTTCACGGCCTTCGAACTGGCCGAGGCTCTGCGCCGGGGCGGCCGGAAGGTGCCCCGGATCCCGGTGCTGGCGTCGGCGGTGGCCGTCGTGCCCGCCGCGTTCTACTGGGGTGCCGGCGGCCAGTGGCTCGCCACTCTGGGCGGCATCCTGCTGATCACCCTGTGGCGGCTGGCCATGCTCGCCTTCCCCAGGCACCGCGCACCCCGCAGCGTGGTGCTCACCGACATCGGCGGCGGCTTCCTGATCCAGGTCTACGTCGTGTTCCTGGCCAGTTTCGCGGTGCTTCTGGTCACCCAGGAGGGCGGCCAGTGGTGGACGCTCGCGTTCCTGCTACTGGTGATCTCCGCTGACACCGCCGCGTACGCCGCAGGCCTCTCCTTCGGCAAACACCGGATGGTGCCGTCGATCAGTCCCAAGAAGACCTGGGAGGGCTTCGCCGGAGCGGCCATCGTGTGTGTGGTCGTCGGCATCCTGCTGGCCATCTTCATGCTCGGCGAGCCGTGGTGGTTCGGTCCGATCTTCGGTGTAGTGATCCTGATCACAGCCACCTTCGGTGACCTGGCGGAATCGCTGATCAAGCGGGACCTCGGCATCAAGGACATGAGCTCCTGGCTGCCGGGCCACGGCGGTTTCCTCGACCGTCTGGACTCCATCCTGCCGTCAGCGGCCGCGGCCTATGCGCTCTACCTCATCTTCGCCTGACCCGGCTGCTTTCGACACTCGGCGTCCGGTGGGGCAGAATGAGGCGGTGAGCACTACGTTTCCGCGAACCAGTAAAAAGATGCTCGGCTACAACCTCAAGCAGGTCGAGGAGTTCCTCGAGTCGACTCGGCACGCGTACGACGATGCGGGTGGGACGGACCAGCTCACCGCAGCCGACATCCGTCACACGGCCTTCGCCATGCAGAAGGGCGGCTATTCGCCCAGCCACGTCGACGCCGCCCTGGAGCGTCTCGAGGACGCTTTCGCGCTGCGGGAGCGGGAACGCGCCACCGGCGAATCCGGCTCGCAGGCCTGGCTGGACGAGGCCCGTCAGACCGCGCAGGTGATCATCAACCGCCTCGGCCGACCGGCGGGTCACCGGTTCTCCCGCACCAGTATCTTCAGCACCGGCTACAACAAAGCCGATGTCGACCGCCTCGCCGCGAAGCTCGTCACCTACTTCCAGGACGGCCACCCGGTCACCGTCGACGATGTGCGCACGGCGGTCTTCCGCCCGCAGCGGACCGGCTACAGGGAGGCCCAGGTCGACCTGGTTCTCGACAGTGTCGTGGACGTGATGCTCGCCGTTCGGTGACACATCGCGTGTCGTTACCTGGCCGTTACCCGCGAAGTGGGTTAGGGTCTAATCATCGTGGGTAGACATCTCAACATTTCCGCGCCCGTTTCGGGCGCGATGCCGGTGAGCACACCGGGCACCAAATCGCTTCGTGCACCCTTCGGGAACCTGGCCGTGCAGACGCCCGCCCGGCCGATCCCGCGGAGCATGCACCGCCCGCGCTCACGCAGCCACGTAGCGCTGTCGCTGTTCGCATTCACCGCTGCTGCCGCCTTCGTGCTCGTCACCGTGGTCGACCCGTACTCCGGGGCGACGGCGTCACCGTACTTCCAGGTGCCCGGCGCCGCGTCCGACCGGTACAAGGGCGAGGCCGCTCAGTCCCTGCTCGTGGCCAGCACCGTGGCCAACGCTGTCGTCATCGACAGCTACACCATCAACGAACCCGAGCCGGAACCCGCACCGGCCCCCGTGGCCGCCGCGTCGACGACGTCGCCGGGCCCCGTCAGCGCCGCACCGGCTGCCGTCCCCGACCCGGGCTCCGCCCAGGCATACGCCTACGGCGCCGTCGCGTCCCGCGGCTGGGGCGAAGACCAGTACAGCTGCCTGGTGTCGCTGTGGAACAAGGAGTCCGGCTGGCGCGTCAACGCGATGAACTCCAGCAGCGGCGCTTATGGGATCCCGCAGTCACTGCCCGGTTCGAAGATGGCCTCGGCCGGCTCCGACTGGGAAACCAACGCCGGCACCCAGATCGAATGGGGCCTGGGCTACATCAGCGGCCGCTACGGCACCCCCTGCGGCGCCTGGGGCCACTCCGTCGACGTCGGCTGGTACTAGTCACCCGACCCGACCGGCCCAGCTGGGCCCTTCGAGCCAGGGTTAGACTTGCACCATGCCGCGCAGCAACCGCCCCAAGGGCCGCAGAGCCGGCACCGGCGAAGACGAGACCGACGATCTCTCGCGCATGCTCGCCGGCTGGCGCCGCACCGAGGTGAAGCGCGACGGCGTGTGGCATGTGCAGCCGATCAGCGCCGCCCAGGCGGGGAAGACCTACCTCTGCCCCGGTTGCCTGCTCGACATCAACCCCGGAGTGGCCCACATGGTCACCTGGCGCGGCGACGGTGTGACCGGCGACGCGGCGGACCTCGCCGCCCGGCGCCACTGGCATCTGCACTGCTGGAAGATCAAGTAACCCGAGCGTTTCGCGCAGGCGTTCACCCCCCCNAGGCGCCCCCCCCCCCCCCCCCCGACGAGGAGCACCACCATGGCCGGACCAGTCGAGATCCGCGGCGGCATCGACCTGCCCGCAACCCGCGAGCAGATCGAGCTGCACACCGACGACGGCCTCACCCTGGTGGGCGAGCTGGCCACGCCGGCGAGTCGGCCCGCCGTCGCCACCCTGGTCACCCTGCATCCGCTGCCCACGCACGGCGGCTTCATGGACTCGCACATCCTGCGGAAGGCCGCCGGACGGCTGCCGGCGCTGGCCGACCTCGCCGTGCTGCGCTTCAACACCCGTGGTACCAGTTCACCGCGGGGGACCAGCGGGGGCAGCTTCGGACACGGCGACGCCGAACGTGCCGATGTGGCCGCGGCCATGGCCTTCGTCACGGAGCGTGGCCTGCCTGATCCCTGGTTCGTCGGTTGGTCCTTCGGCACGGAACTGGCGATCAAGTACGGCCTCGACCACCCGATCCACGGCGCGATCCTGCTGTCGCCACCGCTGCATCGGGCAACGGATGCCGAACTGGCGGCCTGGGCGGACGACGAGCGCGAGCTCGTGGTGCTGGTGCCCGAACACGACGACTACCTCCGGCCCGAGGAGGCCCGCACCCGGTTCGCGAGCGTTCCGAACGCCCGACTGATCAATGTGGACGGCGCGAAGCATCTCTGGGTGGGGGAGAGCCAGACCCGCCGGGTGCTCAACGAGATCGTCGCCGCGGTGAACCCGGCAGCCGGCCCACTGCCGGAGACCTGGGCCGGCGAACGCTGAGCCGCCCGGCTCTGAGCGGCCGAGCTCTGAGCCGCCGCGTAAGCAACCGGCGGGCGTCCGGCGCTCAGGAGCACCGCGCCGCTTGACAGGGCGCTCCTGAGGCTTTACAGCTCGTTCTGGCGGGGGATCACGACCTGCTTGATGATCATGATGACCGATGCCGCGACCGGGATCGCGATCAGGGCGCCGAGGATGCCCAGCAGCGACCCGCCGGCGAGGGCTGCCACCACCACGACGGCGCCGGGCACGGCGACGGCGCGGTTCATGATGTTCGGGCTGAGAACGTAGGCCTCGAGCTGCATGTAGACCAGGTAGTAGATGCCCGCGACGAGCACGGTGAGCCAGGAGCTGCCGATACCGGGAATCGCGCAGGTGGCGACGATGATGACGGATCCGGTGATGGTGCCGACCAGCGGGATGAGCGAGAACAGGAACGCGATCACCGACAGCAGGGCGGGGAAGGGGGCGCCGATGATCGACAGGAAGATGAAGCTGAAAACACCGTTGCAGGCGGCCAGGGCGCCCTGTCCCACGATGAACCGGCCGACGGCCGTGGTGATCTGCTCGCTCAGGTCCGCGAAGCGTTCCCGCTTGGAGGCGGGGACCAGCTGGTAGGTGGCTCGCTTCATGGTGTTCAGTGACGCCGTGAAGTACAGGGTCAGGATCAGGATGATCAGGCCGCCGAACAAGCCGCTGACGATGGCGAAACCGGATTGGACGATGGTGGACGTGATCTCCGTGAGGTTGCCGCCGAGGTATTTCGTGACCGCCTCGACGATCTCCTGCACATCAAGGGCCGGGAACTGCTTCTGCAGGTCGACGAGGAAAGTCGCTGAATTCACCGACTTCACCAGGGCCGGAATGCGTTCAGACAGGTTGGAGATCTGGTCGGCGATGATCGGGACGATGGCGAAGATCACCCCGGTCAGCGCGCCCAGCACGGCGACGAGCACCGTGAGGATGGCGGCCCACCGCGGGAACTTCTTCTTCTCGAGCCACGAGACCGCCGGGTCGAGTCCCAGGGCCAGGAACAGGGCCGCCCCGATGTAGGTGATGATCGTGGACAGCGAGACGATCGAGCTCAGGATCAGCACCCCGAGGCCGACACCCAGGGTTCCTACCAGGCCGAGCCGGAAGGCGTTTTGGATCTTCACTGTTGTCTCCACTTGCTCGGCGTTGTGACTAGTCCTGGTCAGCGTTCACTTTCTCCGCCTGGGTCAGGACGCTGCGCAGGCTTTCGAAGTAGCCGGCGACCGACTCGCGCTCAATCCTAATCTGCGCCAGACGGTCTTCAGCGTCGTTGACGAGTTCACGAGTGCGTGTCTCCGCATCGGCGACGAGGGCCGCCGCGCGATCCTCGGCATTCCGCACGATGCGTTCGGCCTCATCGTCGGCCTTCGCCTTCGCCGTCTTCGCGTCGGCGCGGGCACCGGCATCCAGTTGTTCGTTGAGAGTGCGCAGTTCCACGGTGCGGGCGTTGGTGACGGCGAGCTGAGCCGAGGAGTCGTCCAGGTAACGCTGCGTCTGAGCGACGGCCGCCTGGTGACGGGCCAGGTGGTCCTGCTCGGCTTCGTCCCTGCGCGCCTTGAGCTCCACCTCGAGGTCGGCTCGGATCTGGTCGATTTCGCGTCGCAGCTTGGCCGCCTCGTGCTCGCCGCGCTTGCGGGTGGCGGTGAGATGGTTGTCCAGATCGATTCTGGCCTGCTCGCTGTCGGCGTCGAAGTCCGCCTTGGTCTGCTCGAGTTCCCGGGCGAGGTCGGCCCTGGCCTGCTCGATCTCGGCGGCGAGGTCGGCGTGCGCCTTGTCGAGGTCGCGGTTCACTGCCGCCCGATCTCGGTCCAGCTCCCGGTCGAGGTCGGTGTGCGCCTGCTCACCCTCGATGGTGAGATCCGCGCGAGCCTGTTCGATCTCCCGGGCGAGGTCGGTGCGACCCTGCTCGATCTCCACGGACAGGTCTGAGCGGGCTTGTTCGGTCTCGTGGGCCAGATCGATGCGGGCCTGTTCGGTCTCCCGGGCCAGGTCGATGCGGTCCTGTTCGGTCTCGGTGGCGAGGTCGATGCGGGCCTGTTCGGTCTCGCGGGCGAGGTCGGCACGCTGCTGGTCCAGTTCATGGGCCACTTCCGCGCGCGTCAATTCGGTTTCCCGGGTGAGACCAGCGGCGATTTCCCTCGCTTCGGTGGCCTCGCGCTGAGCGACGACCCGCACCTCAGCGGCCTCCCGTTCGGCCTCGGAGCGAATGGCGGCGACCTCACGCTTGACCGTGGCCCGGAGCTCCGCCGCCTCGGTGGCGACGGCGCCGCGGATCGCCGCGGCCTCCTGGAGGGCATCCTGGGTGAGCTGTTCGTGGGTCTGCCCAGCGCGGGTGAGCAGATCGTCTGCCTCGACCTGGGCATCGGTGAGCAGTCGGTGGGCCTTGACGGTGGCGTCGGACACCGTTCGTTCGGCGTGTTCGGAGGCTTGGCGCTTCAGCGCGTCGATCTCGGCGGATGCGGAGGCGCGCAGCTTCTCGGCGTCGATATCGGCCTGGGCGATGACCCGGGTTGACTGCTCCTCGGCGACGCGCAGGGTGTTCTCGAGCTTGGTGCCCAGCCCGGAGAAGGTGGGACTGCCGACCTCTTCGATCTCGGCATTGAGGTCGTCGATTCTGGCCCCCAGTCGTTTGACTTCCTTGGCCGACTCGGTGCTCTGGGCGTTGGCCTGGATCAGGTCGCGCCGAAGTCCCTGGATGGCCTTGTCGACCTCGTCCTTGTCGTACCCTCGGAATACCTGGGTGAAGTCAGCCTCGTCGGTCGCCACGTTGTCTCCTCATAAATGGGCCTGACCCCGAGTCAGATACGGACGGAGCAGACCGTGCAATTTTAGTGCCCGGACACTCTGCTCCCCATCCCGCCTTCGGGGGAAAGGAGGCTGTGGAGGGAGGGGAATCACGCGAAAAGCCGCTATTAGGCACCTCTCAGGAGCGTCCACTATCGTAAGACGTCCGTGTCTGTTGCTTCCCGGCCCCGACAAGCGGTGGCAGTCGTTGTGATTCGCAGCCATCGGCAGGCAACACAGGAGGGTTTTACGTGCGTTTCGTCTTTGCCATTTTGGCATTCGTCCTCGCCGCGCTGATGATCGCATTCGGCATCGCGCAGCGGACAGTCTTTCTCGAACCTGCTTCCACGAGCCTGAGCGCGACGGTCGACGACGGTGCGCCGTACGCGGTGATCGACGGCGCGGCCCTGGGCACGTTCCCCGGCAGCCAGACCATCACGGTTTCCGGCTCCGACAGCGTCTTCGTCGCCTACGCGCGTACCGCGGACATCCAGGCCTGGATCGGCGCTGACGAGTACGCGGCGGTGGGCCTCGATGCCGACACCGGGAAATTGACTGTTACCCCGGCGACGGGAACCGCCGTCACGCCGGCGGCGGAAACCGAAGCGGCCCCGCTGGCCACCGACCCTGCCGGCTCCGACCTGTGGTTGGAGGAGTACACCGGTGACCGGTCGCTGACCACCACGATCAGCGCGCCGGCCGGGATCTCGGTGCTTGTCGCCTCCGACGGGACCGCCCCGGCGCCGACGGATATCACCGTGGCCTGGCCGACGGACAACGCGACACCGTGGGCCGGTCCGCTGATCGTCGGGGGAGCTCTCATCGGTCTGCTCGGCTTCGTGATCTACCTGCTGGGCCTGTTGCACTTCCGCCGGTCCCGCCGTCCGCGGCGCAACGTGCCGCGCGGGCCGCGCATGCCCAGGCTGCCCCGGGTGCCGCGCCCCAAGACCATCAAGGCGAGCGAGATCACCGGTCCACGCCGGTCGATCGGCCGGTCCATGATCGCCGTTCCCCTCGTGCTGGTCTCCGGCCTGGTGCTCAGCGGATGTTCGCCGGAGTTCTGGCCGACCGTCGCTCCGGAGGCCGCCGCCACCGCAACGGCGACGCCCTCGCCCAGCGCCGAGGATATCGAGGCTCCCGTGGCCGACGAGGCTCCGGAGCCCGCTGTGACGGTGCCGCAACTCGAGCGCATCGTTGGCGACATTGTCGCGCTCACGGCGGAGGCCGACGCGAACCTGGATGCCGACAGCCTGGCCACCCGGTTCACCGGCCCCGCGCTCGAGCAGCGTCTGGCCAACTACAAGGTCCGCGCCGCCGATGCGTCGTACGCGGCGACCGTGGCGCTGCCGGATTCCCCGCTGACGCTGACGCTTCCCCAACAGACCGATGCCTGGCCGCGCGTGGTCATGACGGTGCTGCAGTCGGCTGATGAGGCCTCGGTGCCCACCATGGCGCTTATTCTCAAGCAGGAATCTCCGCGGGAGAACTACCTGGTCGAGTACGCCGTCCAGCTCGAGGCATCCGCCAAGGTTCCGAGTGTGGCCCCGGCCACCATCGGAGCACCGCTGATCGCCCCCGACAACAAGTTCATGTCGATGGCGCCCAACGCTGTTGGCCCGGCCTACGCCGACATCCTGCTGAAAGGCGAGGCGAGCCCGTCGTTCCCGCTCTTCGAAGCCAAGGGCGACACCGCCCGCACCCAGCTGGGCTTGGAGTACAAGGAGAAGCAGCTGTTGGAGCTTGAGGACACCGGCACGATGGAGTTCACCAATGCCGTTGGGAGTGGCGAGATCATTGCCCTTGCCACGAACGACTCCGGCAGTATCGTGGCCGTGAGTGTGAACGAGATCACCACGGTGACTCCCGTCGCGGGCAAGGCGACCATCACCCCGAAGGAAGGCCCGAGCAAGGCGCTCTCCGGTATCGAGGAGACCACCAAGGGCATCCAGAGCACCTATAGCGAGCAGCTCCTGTTCCACGTGCCTGCCGCCAATTCAACCGACAAAATCGTTCTCCTTGGCTTTAGTCAGGGACTGATCAATTCCGTGGAGCTTCCATGACCGTTGTCCCCCCAGCCGGCGCCAACCTGCGCGGCGCCGTCGACCTGTCCTCGCTCGTGAACCGCCCACCGGCGGCCGCGGCCGGCGTGAGCACCGGGACCGCGCCGGATGGCGCCGTCGCCGGTGTCGTTCCGGTACCGAATTTGGTGCTCGAGGGTACCGACACCAACTTCGCGGAGCTGCTGGAACTGTCGAAGATCGTGCCGGTGATTGTGGACCTGTGGGCCACCTGGAGCGAGCCGGCCACCCAGCTCACCCCGGTGATCGAGAACCTGATCAGGGAGTACAACGGCCGCTTCGTGCTGGCCACCGTCGACATCGACACGAACCCGCAGCTCGCCCAGGCGTTCCAGGCCACGTCGGTGCCGACCCTCGCCGCGGTGATCAACGGTCAGCCGGTTCAGCTTTTCGACGGGGTACTCCCCGTGGTGCAGATCCGCGAGGTTTTCGAGCGGGTGCTTGAGCTGGCCGCTCAGCACGGTGTGGCCGGGGTGGCCGAGGCCGCCGAGACGCCCGCCGGCCCGCCGGCCGAGCCCGTCGAACCCGAACTGCCACCGCATCACCGCGAGGCCTACGAGGCCATCGAGCGCGGCGACTACGCCGCCGGCATCGACATCTACAAGCTCGCCCTGGCCCGCGACCCCCGCGACACCATGGCCACCGCCGGTCTCGCCCAGGTCAGCCTGCTCGCCCGGCTGCAGGGCAAGACCATCGCCGAGGTGCGTTCGGCTGCCGCTGACGACCCGGCGAACCTGGACGCTCAACTCCTCGTGGCCGACCTGGACCTGTCCGGTGGACACATCGAGGACGCCTTCGACAGGCTGCTGGGCCTGTTCCCCGGCCAGGATGCTGCGGGCAAGAACGTCATCCGCCAGCGCATGCTCGAGTTGTTCGAGGTCGTCGGTACCGATGACCCGCGCGTGCCGCCGGCCCGCAAACGCCTCACCGCGCTGCTCTACTAAACGCGGGAACGCGAAAGCGCCCGTGTGGCTGCCTCAGGCGACTGAGGCGACCAGGCGGGCGCTTTCGCGTGGCCTGAGCGATGTCAGCGGCGCAGGCGCAGCCAGAGGGCGCCGAGCGGCGGCAGGGTGAGGGTGGCGGATGCCGGCCGGCCGGCCCACGGCTCGGCGAACGCGGTCACCTCACCGAGGTTGCCGACCCCGGAGCCGCCGAAGTTCTCGGCATCGGTGTTGAGGATCTCCTCCCAGGCGCCGGGCAGGGGCAGCCCCACCCTGTAGCCGGTGTGCGGGGCTCCGGAGAAGTTGTACAGGCAGACCACCGGCGTGCCGTCGTGGTCCCAGCGCACGAAGCTGACCACGTTCTCCGCAGCGGCGCCGCCGTCGAGCAGCTCGAACCCGCCGGGTTCGTTGTCACGCTCCCAGAGGCTGGGCGTGTCCCGGTACACCCGGTTGAGCTGGCCGACGAGGTTGAACAGGCCACGGTGACCGGGCTGGTCGAGCATCCACCAGTCCAGTCCGCGCTCTTCACTCCACTCGGACCGCTGGCCGAACTCCTGCCCCATGAACAGGAGCTGCTTGCCCGGGTGCGCCCACATGAATGCGAGGTAGACCCGCACGTTGGCGAGCTGCTGCCACGGATCTCCTGGCATCTTGCCGATCAGGGAGCCCTTGCCGTGCACAACCTCGTCGTGGCTGATCGGCAGCAGGAAGTTCTCGCTGAACGCATAGACGAACGAGAAGGTGATCTCGTTGTGGTGGTACGCGCGGTGCATCGGGTCTTCGCTCATGTACTCGAGCGAGTCGTGCATCCAGCCCATGTTCCACTTCAGCCCGAAGCCCAGGCCGCCGCCGGAGGTGGCCGCGGTGACACCGGGCCAGTTGGTGGATTCCTCGGCGATCATGATGGTGCCGGGGTTGCGCTTGTATGCCGTCGCGGTGATCTCCTGCAGCAGGCTGATCGCCTCGAGGTTTTCCCGGCCGCCGAACTTGTTGGGTTCCCACTCGCCGTCCTTGCGCGAGTAGTCCAGGTACAGCATCGAGGCGACCGCGTCCACCCGGAGGGCGTCGATGTGGAACTCCTCGAGCCAGTACAGCGCATTGGCGACGAGGAAATTGCGCACCTGCATCTGGCCGAAGTCGAAGACGTAGGTGCCCCAGTCCATCTGCTCACCGCGGCGCGGGTCCGGGTGCTCGTACAGGGCCTGCCCGTCGAAGCGGGCCAGGGCGAACTCATCCTTGGGGAAGTGTCCCGGAACCCAGTCCATGATCACGCCGATGCCGGCCTGGTGCAGCCGGTCGATCAGGTAGCGCAGGTCGTCGGGGTGGCCGAACCGGCTCGTCGGAGCGTAGTAGCCGGTGACCTGGTAGCCCCAGGAGCCCCCGAACGGGTGCTCGGACAGCGGCATGAACTCCACGTGCGTATACGCGAGTTCTTCGAGGTAGCTGATCAACTCGTCGGCCAGGGCCCGGTAGCCCAGCCCGGGCCGCCAGGAGCCCACGTGCATCTCGTACACGCTCATGGCCCGGTTGTGCGGGTCGGTGGCGCTGCGTTCGGCCAGCCAGGCGGCATCCTGCCAGGTGTAGGCGGTCTCGCCCACCACCGACGCGGTCAGCGGCGGCACCTCGGTGTAACGGGCCATCGGGTCGGCCTTCTGCACCCACTCGCCGGCCTGGGTGAGGATCTCGAACTTGTAGTTGGAGCCAGCGGTCAGGCCGGGCACGAAGAGTTCCCAGACGCCGGTGCTGCCCATGTTGCGCATCGAGTGCAGCACGCCGTACCAGCTGTTGAAGTCACCGATCACGCGCACGGCACGGGCGTGTGGCGCCCAGACCGAGAACGAGGTGCCGCTGACAGGCTTGGTCACGCCGGTGAAGGTGCGCACGTGGGCGCCCAGTACGTCCCAGAGACGTTCGTGCCGGCCCTCGCCGATCAGGTGCAGGTCGAGCTCGCCGAGCGTGGGCCGGTAACGGTAGGGATCGTCGCTGATCCAGGCCGGTCCGCCCTCGTAGTGCGCTTCGATCTCGTAGTCCTGCGGGCCGATGGTGCTGACACCCTGCCAGATGCCGTAGCCCAGATGGGACAGTTCGACGCGGGCGCCGGTGGACAGCACCGCGACGACCTCGATGGCCAGGGGACGCAGGACCCGGATGACCGTGATCGGGTCGGTGATGTTCGGCAGGTCCAGCAGGTGCTGGCCGAGCACCTCGTGCGGGTTGTAGTACGAGCCGACCGAGACCGTCTCGAGGATGTGCGCTGAGAAGGTGGGCAGTTCGTCGGCGGGGCGGCCGGTGGCGTGTTTCATTCGGCCAGTCCGTTCTGGTTCGGTGCCTGTGGGATCCGCACGTGCAGGATGTGCACGGGTTCGGTGAAGGCGTCCAGGCGCACGAAGTTGTCCGCGGACCAGGTCCACACGGCGCCGGTGATGAGGTCCTCGACCTCGAAGTGGGAGCCGAGGGGGAGACCGAACCTGGTCACATCCAGGTGCACCACGGTCTCACGCACCGAATGCGGGTCGACGTTGGCGACGATGATGAGCGCGTCGGTGCGACCGTCGTCGGTGAACTCACCGGCCAGGTACTTGCTGTAGACGAGGATCGAGTCGTCGTCGCTGGAGTGGATGTCGAGGTTGCGCAGCTGACGCAGGGCCGGGTGGGCGGCACGGATGCGTCCCAGCTGGGCCAGGAACGGCGCCAGCGACCTGCCGAGCGCTTCAGCCTTCGCGAAGTCGCGGGGCCGAAGCTCGTACTTCTCGTTGTCGATGTTCTCTTCGGCACCGGGACGGGCGACGCTCTCGTAGAGTTCGAAGCCCGCGTACAGGCCCCAGGTGGGCGCCGCCGTCGCGGCCAGGGCCGCACGGATCTTGAACGCCGCCGGTCCGCCGAACTGGAGGTACTCGGAGAGGATATCGGGAGTGTTCACGAACAGGTTCGGGCGCAGGAAGTCCGCGGTGTCGTGGGCCAAGTCGTCGAAGAACTCCTCGAGCTCCTCCTTGGTGTTGCGCCAGGTGAAGTAGGTGTACGACTGCTGGAAGCCGACCTTGGCCAGGCCCTGCAGCAGCGCCGGACGGGTGAACGCCTCGGCCAGGAACACCACGTCGGGCGATTCCCGGTTGATGGTGCCGATCAGCCACTCCCAGAAGTCCAACGGCTTGGTGTGCGGATTGTCGACCCTGAAGATGTTCACGCCAACGCCGACCCAGTAGCGCACCAAGCGCAGCACCTCGGCACGGATGCCGGCGGGATCGTTGTCGAAGTTGATCGGGTAGATGTCCTGGTACTTCTTCGGCGGGTTCTCGGCGTAGGCGATGGTGCCGTCCGGCAGCGTGGTGAACCACTCCGGGTGCTCGGTGACCCAGGGGTGGTCCGGCGAGGCCTGCAGGGCCAGGTCGATGGCGACCTCGATGCCCTCCGTGCGGGCGGCGTCGAGGAAGAAGCTGAAGTCGTCAATGGTGCCGAGCTCCGGGTGGATGGCGTCGTGTCCGCCGGCAGCCGAGCCGATCGCCCACGGCGAACCCGGGTCGTTCTCGCCGGCGTCGAGGGTGTTGTTCGGGCCCTTGCGGAAGGACCGGCCGATCGGGTGGATCGGCGGCAGGTACAACACGTCGAAGCCCATCGCGGCGACGCCGGGCAGGCGGGCGGCCGCGGTGCGGAAGGTTCCGCTCTGCCAGCTGCCGTCTTCTCGCCGCACGGCGCCCTCCGAGCGGGGGAAGAACTCGTACCAGGAGCCGACGCCGGCGCGGGTGCGTTCGACCCGCACGGTGCGCTCGGCGGAGAACGAGTCGAGACTGGCGAGGGGGCGCACGACTGCTGCCGCGGCCAGGGCCGGATCGGTGACGACGGCCAGCCGGACCGCGAGGGGGAGCTTCGTATTGGCCAGGGTCTTGGCGGCGGCGGCGAACAGCCGACGTTCCACGGTGGGACGCTTGAGGTCCTTGCCGGCGGAGGCCAGCAGTGTCGAACCGATCAGGAACATCAGCTCGACGTCTATGCCGGCGGGGATCTTGATGGCGGCGTTGTGCACCCAGGTGGTGAAGTCATCCGCGTAGGCACGCACCCTGTAGGTGTACGAGCCCTGCAGGTCCAGGCGCACCTGGGCCTCGTACCTGTCGGTGCCCGGGGCGCCGGGGCGCATCGGATGCTGGGTCTGGGTGCCGTCCGGCGCCGTGAGATGCAGCATCACGCCGATGGCGTCATGCCCCTCCCTGAAGGCGGTCGCACCGAACGGCACGACCTCGCCGGCGAAAGCCTTCGCCGGCCAGAGATTGTCGTTCAGCTGCGGGGACAGGTCGAGGACGGGGATTCGACCGACTTTGGTCGGAACATCCGCGATGCTCGGAGTTGAGAGGGCGGTACCGGTTCGTTTTGGTGTCTTAGCCACAAGACGACCGTAGCGCGAACGGGGGCCGAATCGGTGGTCACACGCGCGCACACCTGTTACCCGGTGGACACGTTGCGCCCCTAAAGTAAGGTTCGTGAAGGCGATCCGTAAATTTACCGTCCGTGCAGTCCTGCCAGAGTCGCTTGCCGCGCTCGATGAGCTGGCCGGCAACTTGCGCTGGTCCTGGCACGAGCCCACCCGGCAGCTCTTCGAGCACATCGCCCCGGAGCTGTGGCGCAGCATCGGCACCGACCCCGTCGCCCTGCTCGGCGCCGTCGACCCGGCCCGGCTGGCGGAACTCGCCCTGGACCACGACTACGTCGCCGGCGTCAACCTGGTGCGCGACGACCTGCGCGCCTACCTCAACGAACCGCGCTGGTATCAGGGCCTCGAGGGGGCGAAGCCGGCGTCGATCGCGTACTTCTCGCCCGAGTTCGGCATCGCGGCGGCGCTGCCGCAGTACTCCGGCGGCCTGGGTATCCTGGCCGGGGACCACCTCAAGAGCGCCTCGGACCTCGGTGTTCCACTCGTCGGCGTTGGCCTGTTCTACAAGGCCGGCTACTTCAGCCAGGCGATCTCGAGCGACGGTTGGCAGCTGGAGAGCTACCCGCTGCTGGACCCCGACGGTCTGCCCCTGTCGGTGCTGCGCCGGGCGGACGGTTCGCCGGTGCAGGTGTCCCTCGCCCTGCCGGACGACCGAACCCTGCACGCTCGCGTGTGGGAGGCCAGGGTCGGCCGCATCCGGCTGCTGATGCTGGACACCGATATCCCGGAGAACACCGACGAACTGCGCCAGGTGACCGACAGGCTCTATGGCGGCGGCGGCGAACACCGGCTGCTGCAGGAACTGCTGCTCGGCATCGGCGGGGCCCGTGCCGTGCGCCTGTGGAGCCACCTCAACGGCCGCGACGAGCCCGAGGTGTTCCACACCAACGAGGGACACGCCGGATTCCTCGGCTTGGAACGCATCTCCAGCCTCATCGGTGAGGGTCTGAGCTTCGCCGAGGCGTTGCAGGTAGCCCGTGCCGGCACCGTTTTCACCACGCACACCCCGGTGGCTGCCGGAATCGACAGGTTCGAAACCTCCCTCGTGCGCCGCTACTTCGAGACCGACCTGCTGCCCGGTGTGGCCGTGGACGACCTGCTGGGTCTGGGCGCCGAGAGCTACCCGGGCGGGTCGCCGGATGTCTTCAACATGGCCATCATGGGCCTGCGGCTCGGACAGCACGCCAACGGCGTCTCGAAGCTGCACGGTGAGGTGAGCCGGCGCATGTTTAGCGGCCTCTGGCCGGGCTTCGACGCCAGCGAGGTGCCGATCACCTCGATCACCAACGGGGTGCACGCCCCCACCTGGACGGACCCGGCGCTGAAGGCCCTCGCCGCGAATCGGCTCGGTACCACCGACACCTCCACGGCCGACTGGGCATCGCCCGCGGTGAGCGACCAGGACCTCTGGGAGGTGCGCGGCGATATGCGCCGCCAGTTCGTCGAGGACGCCCGTCGCCGCATCGGCGCGGCCTGGCTGGTGCAGAACCCCGGCGGTCTGGTGCCGGCGTGGATCAACCAGGTCTTCGACCCCAACGTGCTCACCATCGGCTTCGCCCGTCGGGTGCCCACCTACAAGCGGCTCACCCTGATGCTGCACGATCCCGAGCGGCTGCGCGCCCTGCTGCTGCACCCCGAGCACCCCGTGCAGATCGTCATCGCCGGCAAGTCGCACCCCGCCGACGAGGAGGGCAAGCGGCTGATCCAGCGGATCGTGCAGTTTGCCGCCGATCCTGAGCTGCGCACCCGCATCGCGTTCCTGCCCGACTACAACATCGGTATGGCTCAGCTGATGTACCCGGGCACCGACGTGTGGCTGAACAATCCGCTGCGCCCGCTCGAGGCCTGCGGCACCTCCGGCATGAAGGCGGCCCTGAACGGCGCCCTCAACCTGTCCATCCTCGACGGCTGGTGGCCGGAGTACTTCGACGGTCAGAACGGCTGGGCCATTCCCTCTGCCGACGCGAGCACCAACTCCGCCGAGCGCGACCGCCTCGAGGCCGACGCCCTGTACGAGCTCATCGAACACCAGGTGGCGCCGCCGTTCTACGAGCGCAACGCCGATGGCGTGCCCGAACGCTGGGTCGCCAACATCCGCCAGACCCTGGCCGGGCTCTCGCCCGAGTTGAACGCCGGCCGGATGGTGCGCGAATACGTGGAGAAGCTCTACCGCCCCGCCGGTGTCTCCGAGGCGCGGCTCTCGGCCAACAACTTCCGGGCGGCCCGCGAACTCGCGGAATGGAAGGCCCGCATCGGGGGAGCCTGGCCCGGCGTGGCCGTCGAGCACGTGGAGTCCGGTGGCGTCGCCCCGGTGCCGCAGGTGGGCGATGAACTGCGCCTGCGCGCGCACGTGCAGTTGAACGGCCTCGCACCCGAGGACGTGACGGTGCAGGTCGTCTACGGCAGGAGCACCGGCGGTGACGACCTCACCGACGTCAGCACCCAGGCCCTCGAGCCGATCAACGACGTGCTGGGGCAGGACGCGACCGAAACCGTGACGCCCGGCGCGCCCACCCTGTTCACCGGAACCGTCGAACTCGACAGGTCCGGCGGCTTCGGCTACACCGTCAGGGTCGTGCCGCGGAACGACCTGCTGATCAGCGCGGCCGAGATGGGGCTGGTGGCCGTCGCCGGCTGACCTCGCCCGCGGGCCGGCGTCGTCAGCGGTCCCGGCCGATCGCGGCCACGACGGCGGCGGTGACGGAGACGAGGTCGGCGGGGGAGAGCTCGAGGTCGAAGCCGCGGCGGCCGCCGGAGACGAAGACCGAGTCGAAGAGCTCGGCCGTCTCGTCGAGCACCGTCGTCAGCCGGGTCTTCTGTCCGATCGGGCTGATGCCGCCCACGACGTAGCCCGTTTTGCGCTCGGCCACCTTGGGGTCGGCCATGACGGCTTTCTTCGCGCCGACCGCCGCGGCGAGGGCCTTGAGGTCCAGCTGACCGGAGACGGGCACGATCGCCACGACGAGGGCACCGTCGGCGTCCGCCAAGAGGGTCTTGAACACCTGGTCGGGATCCAGCCCGAGCTTGTCCGCCGCCTCGAGGCCGTAGCCGGCCACCGCCGCATCATGCGGGTAGTGGTGGGCGGTGAACCGGATGCCGGCGTGCAGCAGCGCCACAGTGGCGGGTGTGCCGCCGGCATCCGGCTTGGTCATGCCCGGGCTTCCTCGGCCCGCAACAGCAGCATCGAGGTACCCCCCATGGTGAGGCGGGCGCCCGGCATGTGCGAACTCTGCACCTCGCGGATGTCGTCGTGACTGGAGTCCCAGAGCACCGTGTAGCTGGAGACCCCGGAGTGGATGGGCAGGGTCACCTCGGTGGGCGACTCCAGGCCGTGAACGATCAGGAGGATGCGGTTGAACGCCTCGTGCTCGGGGGTGCTGGCCGCGAGATACTGCAGGGTGCGTTCCTGGGGGGAGTTCCAATCGGCCTCCGACATCGAGGCTCCGGCGGCGTTGTACCAGTCCATCTGGCTGGCGCTGGGGGTGGTCTGGCCCGGCCGGCCGAACCTCACGGGGCGCAGGGCCGGGTTCTCCCGGCGCAGGGCAAGCAACTGCCGGGTGATCCGGTGCAGGTCCTGCTGCCAGTCGTCGAAGTTCCAGTCCAGCCAGGTGAGCTCGCTGTCGTGGCAGTAGGCGTTGTTGTTTCCGCGTTGGCTGCGACCGAACTCGTCCCCGGCGGTGAGCATCGGCACACCCGCGGAGAGCAACAGGGTGCCGAGCAGGTTGCGCATCGCCCGCCGACGGGTACGCAACACCGTGACATCGCGAGTGGGCCCCTCGACACCGTGGTTGAACGAGTTGTTCCCGTCGGTGCCGTCCCGGTTCGCCTCACCGTTGCCGACGTTGTGCTTCACGTTGTACGCGGTGAGGTCCGCCATGGTGAAACCGTCGTGGGCGGTGATGAAGTTCAGCGAGGCGACCGGGCCGCGCTCCAGCGAGAAGGTGTTGGCCGACCCGGCCAGACGGGAGGCGAACCGGCCGATGCCGCTGTCTGAGGTCGAGTGGTTGCGCACGGCGGCGACGTCTGTGAGCCAGAAGGACCGCATCCGGTCGCGGTACCGGTCGTTCCACTCCGACCAGCCGGTCGGGAAGTTGCCGGTCTGCCAGCCGCCCATGCCCACGTCCCACGGTTCCGCGATGAGCTTCACCCCGGCCAGTTCCGGGTCGTCGCGGATGGCGGTGAGCAGAGGGTGGTCCGGCGTGTAGTGCACGTTCTCGTCGCGTGCGAGGGTCGCGGCCAGGTCGAACCTGAACCCGTCGATCTGCACCTCGTTGGCCCAGTACCGCAGAGAGTCCAGCACCAGTCGCATCGGCACGTCGTGGCCGAAGTTGACCGTGTTGCCGCAGCCGGTGACGTCGATGTAATGACCCTTGGCGTTCTGCCGGTAGTAGGTGGCGTTGTCGATGCCCCGCAGGCTCGTGACCGGTCCGGCCGGGCCCTCCTCGGCGGTGTGGTTGTACACAACGTCGAGGATGACCTCGAGGCCGGCCTCGTGCAGCAGTTTGACCATGCCCTTGAACTCGCGCAGCACCGCCTCCGGCCCCTCGGACTGGGAGGCCTGCGTGGCGTAGTCGGCGTGAGGGGTGAAGAAGTTGAGGGTGTTGTAGCCCCAGTAGTTCGACAGGCCCTGCTTGATCAGGCGCTGTTCGGAGACGAACGACTGCACCGGCAGCAGTTCAACGGCGGTCACCCCGAGGTTCTTGAGGTACGCGATGGTGCTCTCGTGTGCCAGTCCGGCGTAGGTGCCGCGGAGTTCAACGGGCATGGCCGGGCTGAGCTTGCTCAGGCCCCGGACGTGCGCCTCGTAGACCACGGTGTGATCCATCGGCGTGTTGGGCTTGACGGCTCCGGCCCAGTCGAAGGCGTCGTCGACCATGGTGGACTGCCATTGGTCGGGTCCCACCCGGGCCAGACCCCGGGCGTACGGGTCGATCAGGGTCTTCTCGGGGTGGAACGAGTGCGTGGGACCGGCTGGACCGGAGACCCGGATGCCGTAGCGGCGGCCCGCGGTGAGGGTGCGGCTACGGCCGACCCAGACGTTGTGGGCGTCGCGCACCATGGGTACGGTGCGCACGATCCAGTTGGGGTCGGTGTGGTCGAAGATGCACAGTTCGATGGCCTCGGCGTGTTCGGACCAGACGCGGAGTTCCCCGCCATTGCTCGTAGCGCGGACGCCCAGATTGCGGAGGGTGTCTGCTGAAGTCATGAGATCTAGAGTAATCAGTGCGGACGGTGTATAAAGACCAGCCCGCACCGGCCCATCCACGGGACCCGAACCAGCCAGGAGGCGAGCACATGTCGGTGCATTTTGACCACGCGTATCTCGACCACGCCGCGACGGCACCGATGCTGCCGGCCGCCATCACCGCGTACGCGGAGGCGATGGCTGTCGTCGGCAATCCGGCGTCCATCCACAGCCAGGGCCAGAACGCCAAACGGATGCTCGAGGAGGCCCGCGAACGGGTCGCCGCGAGCGTGCACTCCGACCCCATCGAGATCGTCTTCACCGGCAGCGGCACTGAATCGGTGAACCTGGCCATCAAGGGCCTGTACTGGGCCCGGGCGCCCCGCACCCGGATCCTCGTGCCCGGCGGAGAGCACCACGCCACCGTCGACACCGTGGAATGGCTCGCCCAGCAGGAGGGTGCGACGGTCCAGTGGATCCCGCTGGACACGCTGGGCCGCATCGACCTCGCCGCCCTCGCCGCGGCCATCGCTGAGGACCCCGAGGATGTGGCCCTGGTGACCCTGCTGGCCGCCAACAACGAGGTGGGCACCCTGCAGCCCGTCGAAGACGTCGCGGCGCTCGCCGCGGCACACGGCATCCCGGTGCACGTGGACGCCATCTCCGCCTACGGTCACGTGCCCATCGACTTCGCTGCCCTGCACGCCACCGGAGTGTCGGCGCTGAGCGTCTCGGCGCACAAGATCGGCGGCCCCGTCGGCATCGGCGCCCTGGTGCTGTCCCGCACGATCACCGTGGTGCCGCTGATCCACGGCGGCGGCCAACAGCGCAAGGTACGCAGCGGCACCCAGGACGTGGCGGCGGCGGTGTCGTTCGCGGTCGCGGCGACAGCCATGACCGCCGACCTCGACGCCGAGAACCGGCGCCTGCGAGTGCTGCGCGACAGTGTGATCGCCGGCGTTCGCGCCGCGGTGCCCTCCGCCGTCTACAACGGCGACCCCGACTCTGCAGATTCGGGCACAGCCGGGCGTCTGCCCGGCAACGCCCACTTCACCTTCCCCGGCTGCGAAGGCGACTCGCTCCTGTTCCTGCTCGACGTCGCCGGGGTGTCGGTCTCCACGGGATCCGCCTGCCAGGCCGGCATCCCGGAGCCATCGCACGTGCTGCGTGCCATGGGCCGTAGCGAGGCCGAGGCCCGCAGCGCCCTGCGGATCACGCTGGGCCGCACCTCGACCCAGGCCGACGTCGACGCCTTGCTGACGGCGCTGCCGGTGGCCTGGGCGCAGGCGATCGGCGCGGGAATGGCCGACTCGGCGCCGCGTGCGTACACTTAACCAGTGAAGATTCTGGCAGCAATGAGCGGTGGGGTGGATTCCGCCGTGGCCGCAGCCCGCGCGGTCGAGGCAGGGCACGAGGTGGTCGGGGTGCACCTGGCCCTGTCGCGCATGCCCGGCACGCTCCGCACCGGCAGCCGCGGCTGCTGCACCGTCGAGGACTCGATGGACGCCCAACGGGCCGCGAACATCATCGGCATCCCGTATTACGTGTGGGACTTCTCCGAGCGGTTCAAGCTCGACGTCGTCGACGACTTCATCGCCGAGTACGCCGCCGGACGCACCCCCAACCCGTGCATGCGCTGCAACGAGAAGATCAAGTTCGCCGCCCTCCTCGAGAAGGCCCTGGCACTCGGGTTCGACGCCGTCTGCACCGGCCACTACGCCTCGATCGTGACGGATGCCGACGGCAACCGGGAACTGCACCGGGCCAGCGCCTGGGCCAAGGACCAGTCCTACGTGCTGGGCGTGCTCACCAAGGAGCAGCTCGCGCACTCGATGTTCCCTCTGGGCGACACGCCGTCCAAGGCCGAGGTACGCGCAGAGGCCGCCGAACGCGGATTCTCGGTGGCGAACAAGCCCGACTCCTACGACATCTGCTTCATCCCCGACGGTGACACCCGCGGTTGGCTCGGCGAGCGGGTCGCCCCGGAAACCGGCGACATCCTGGACCGCGAGGGCAACAAGCTCGGGCAGCACGAGGGCGCCGTGGCGTTCACCGTGGGACAGCGCAAGGGCCTCTCGATCGGCACCCCCGCCGCCGACGGCAAGCCCCGCTTCGTGCTCGAGGTACGCCCGGTGTCCAACACCGTGGTCGTGGGCCCCAAGGAGGCCCTGGCGATCAAGGAGATCGCCGGCACCAAGTACACCTGGGCCGGACTGCCCCCGGAGCACCCCGAGATCGAATTCGCCTGCGACGTGCAGATCCGTGCGCACGCCGACCCGGAGCCCGCCGTGGCCCAGGTCATCTGCGTGCCCGCCGACCCCTCCGCGACGCCGCCGGTCGAGGCGCACACCGAGCTGCGCATCCTGCCGACCGAGCCGCTGACCGGCGTGGCGCCGGGCCAGACCGCTGTGGTCTATGTGGGTACCCGGGTGCTCGGGCAGTGCACGATCGACCGCACGATCAGTGCCGTTCCGGTCAAAAGCGACAACGTTGCAGGCCCGGTTCCCGCCGACTCCGCGACGATCAATGCCTGACGCGACGGGAGCGTCACCGGCCGCCGCGCTGGCCGCCGCCGGCGAGGAGGCCGCCAGCCTGACCACGCGCATCCTCGAGGCCCGCGACGCCTACTACGAGCGTAACCAGGTCATCGTCTCCGACGCCGACTACGACGGCCTGATCCATCGCCTCGAAGAACTCGAACGGCTCTTCCCCGAACTCGCCAGCCAGGACAGCCCCACCCAGACCGTCGGCGGCCGCGCCGAGACCACCCTGTTCGACCCGGTGCAGCACGCCGAGCGGATGCTCAGCCTCGACAACGTGTTCTCCATCGAGGAGTTCGAGGCCTGGGCGGCCAAGGTGCAGGTGAGCGCCAACCGGGCCGTGCACTACCTCTGCGAACTCAAGATCGACGGCCTGGCCATCAACCTCCGCTACGAGAGGGGGGTGCTCGTCAGCGCCGCCACCCGCGGCGACGGCGTGGTCGGCGAAGACGTCACCGAGAATATCGCCCTGGTGCCCGGAATTCCCGCCCGGCTGAGCGGCACCGGGCATCCGCCGCTGATGGAGGTACGCGGAGAGGTCTTCTTCCCCGTCGAAGCGTTCCGGGAGCTCAATGCCGCGCAGAGCGCCGCGGGCGAGCGGGTGTTCGCCAATCCCCGCAACGCGGCCAGCGGGTCGCTCCGGCAGAAGGCCGAGAGCAAGAACGCCGACCAGCTTGCCCTGATGAAGGCCAGGCTCGGCCGGCTGCGGATGCTCGTGCACGGCATCGGCGCGTGGGCCCAGCCCGGCGCCGAGTCGCAGTCCGCCGTGTACGACCTGCTCGCCGGCTGGGGTCTGCCCACCAGCACCCACTACAGGGTCGTCGCGACGCCGGCAGAGGCATCCGCGTTCATCGAGTACTTCGGCGAGCACCGCGGCAGCGTGGAACACGAGATCGACGGCATCGTCATCAAGGTGGACGAGCTCGCCCTGCACGACGAACTCGGTGCCACCAACCGCGCGCCGCGCTGGGCGATCGCCTACAAGTACCCGCCGGAGCAGGTGAACACGAAGCTGCTCGACATCGTCGTGAGCGTGGGCCGCACCGGCCGGGCCACCCCGTTCGCCGTGATGGAACCCGTCAGGGTCGCCGGTTCCGTCGTGCGCCAGGCCACCCTGCACAATCAGGATGTCGTGAGGGCCAAGGGCGTGCTGATCGGCGACACCGTCGTGCTGCGGAAGGCCGGCGACGTGATCCCCGAGGTCCTCGGGCCGGTCGTGGAGCTGCGCGACGGCACCGAACGCGAATTCGTGATGCCAGCAGACTGCCCGGTCTGCGGCACTGGGCTGAAGGCCGCCAAGGACGGCGACATCGACCTGCGCTGCCCGAACGCGCGGAGCTGCCCGGCCCAGGTCTGCGGCCGGGTCGAGCACATCGGCTCGCGGGGTGCCCTCGACATCGAGGTGCTCGGCGAGGTGACCGCGGCGGCGCTGACCCAGCCCACGGTTCCCGAAACGCCGCCGTTGGACACCGAGGCCGGCCTTTTCGATCTCACCATCGAGGATCTGTTGCCGATCAGCGTGGTCGTGCGGGACCCCGAGACCGGCCTGCCCCGCGAGGACGAGGACGGCACCGTGCGTCAGCGCACCCCGTTCCGGCGGAACCCGTCCGCAGCCGAGAAGAAGGCGGGTCTGGACGGCCCGCAACCGTCGTCCAACGCCGTGAAGCTCATCGCCGAGATCGAACTGGCCAAGACCAAGCCGCTCTGGCGCATCCTGGTCTCACTCAACATCCGTCACGTCGGGCCGGTGGCCGCACGGGCCCTGGCGAACCACTTCGGCTCTCTCGACGCCATCCGTTCGGCGTCGCGCGACGAGCTGGCCGAGGTCGACGGAGTGGGCGGCATCATCGCCGACGCCGTGATCGACTGGTTCGAGGTGGACTGGCACCGCGACATCGTGGAGCGATGGGCAGCGGCCGGGGTGCAGTTCGCCACGCCGGGGCACCCGGGCCCCGGTGCCGCTGCGGCGGCCGGTGGAGTGCTCACCGGGCTGACCGTCGTGGCGACGGGCTCGCTGGAGGGCTTCACCCGCGAGGGCGCGTCGGAGGCGATCATCGCCGCCGGCGGCAAGAACGCCTCCAGCGTGTCGAAGAAGACCGACTACGTGGCCGCCGGCCCCGGCGCCGGCTCCAAACTGGCCAAGGCCGAAGCCCTGGGCGTGCGCATCATCGACGCCGACCAGTTCCGGCTGCTGCTCGAACACGGCCCGGCCGGCCTGCCAGACGCCGCCCCGGCGGATCCCCCGGCCGAGAGCGGTGCCGAACCTGAGCCAGTCGCCGCGGCCGAGCCCGGCCGCGACACCGACTAGGCTCCCGCCGGCGGTCGCTCGTCGTTCCGCTGTGCCCAGAGCGAAACTCTCTTGCCGGGGGGAGCGCTGGTTGGGTTAGCTGGCCGCATGCGATTCCTCATTCTCGGCGGAACGGCCTGGCTCGGCAGCACCATCGCGACGGCCGCGATGCACCACGGTCACAAGGTCACCTGCCTGGCCAGGGGCGAATCCGGGAACGCCCCGGCCGGCATCCGCTTCGTGCGGGGCGACCGCGACCAGGCCGGGGCGTACGCGGAGGTGGCGGCCGAAGACTGGGATGTGGTCGTGGATGTGTCGCGGCAGCCCGGGCAGGTCGCCTCGGCCGTGGCGGCGCTGGGCGACCGGGCCGCCGCGTACACCTTCGTATCGTCGGGAAACGTCTACGCCGACACCGCCGTGCCGGGCCAGGACGAGAGCGCTGAGCGTGTCGGTGCGCAGAGCGGTGACGTGATGGAGTCGATGGAGACCTACGGCGAGGCGAAGGTCGCCTGCGAGGACCGGCTCCTTGCGGGGTTCGGCGCCGACAGGTCGCTCATCGTGCGGTCGGGTCTGATCGGCGGACCCGGCGACGTCTCCGACCGCAGCGGGTACTGGCCACTGCGGTTCAGGGAGCCCGCCGGTGCCGACGGGAGTGTGCTCGTGCCCGACGTTCCGGGGCTGCTGGTTCAGGTGATCGACGTGCGCGACCTGGCGGAATGGATCGTCGACGCCGCCGAGGACCGCACAGCCGGGGTGTTCAACGCGACGGGGGAGACCGTGGCGCTGGCCGAACACCTGGCCGTGGCGAGGAGCGTGGCCGGACACACCGGCCCGGTCGTGGGCGCGGATGCCCGATGGCTACTGGATCACGAGGTCGGGCCGTGGTCGGGGCCACGGTCCCTGCCGCTGTGGTTGCCCCTGCCGGACTACGCCGGGTTCAATGCCCGAGACAGCGGTGCCGCCCGCGCCGCCGGACTGGTCACCCGCCCGCTCGCCGAGACCCTCGCTGACACGCTGCGCTGGGAGCGCCTCAGGGTGCCGCAGGGCCCGCGCCGGGCGGGACTGTCCGACGCCGACGAGGTGGCCCTGCTCGCCGCCCGCGCCGCCGGCTGATGCCCCCGCGCCCGCCC
>NZ_SOGI01000010.1:0-190373 GCF_004403385.1 Cryobacterium sp. TMT4-31 | reverse complement strand
GACGGGTTGGGGAACTAGACAGCTCCACCCTCCACCGGAGGTCTTCGTCATTTCAAGACGTCACACATCAACCAACGTCCCTGGGCAGTACACCTAGCCACGGGCGCCCGCCGGACCCGCCGCGCCCGACCCGCCAGCCCCACACCCAGCGGCGCTAACTGTTGCCGAGGCGGACATTTGCGCCCGGTGCGCCGGGACCATTTGTCCGGAACGGGAACAGTTGCTGCTGAGGGGCCCCACCCGGCGCGCCCCGACCGCGGCCGAACCGGGCGGCCACGGCCTGAGGTAGCGTGAGGGGTACCACTTCGAGGGGCCGAGAGGAGTGCGTCACCTGACGCGAACACAGCGATGCAACGTCGGACCTTCCTGATCAGCTCCCTTTCCGGGCTCTCCCTGCTCGCGCTCAGCGGATGCGTGCCGCCCAAGCCCACGCCGACGGGCTCGCCCACTCCCTCCGCCACGCCGGCGCCGTCCCTGGTGCCGCAACCCCAGGACATGCTGCGCAGCTCCTGGTCCGACGACCCGTTCGCCCGCGGCTCCTACAGCTTCGCGGCGGTCTCCTCAACGCCTCAGCAGCGCGAGGACCTGGCCGAACCCATCCTCGACAGGCTCTTCCTCGCCGGGGAGGCGCTCTCAGACACCGCCCCTGGCACCGTGCAGGGCGCCCGCGGCTCCGGCCAGCGCGCCGCCAGAGCCCTGGCGGACGTCGCCGAACCCGGCGAGCGGGTGGCCGTGATCGGCGCCGGAGCTGCCGGCGTCGCCGCCGCCCGGCTGCTCACCGACGCCGGTTTTACCGTGCTCGTGATCGAGGCCCGCGACAGGCTCGGCGGCCGCATCCACACCGTCACCAGTGACTCCTGGCCGATGCCCGTTGAACTCGGCCCGTCGTTCATCGTCGCCGGCAGCACCAACTCCCTCGACGAGGAGTTCACCGGCCTCGAGGTCTCGCACGCGCCCTTCACCCCGACCCCGGAGGTGCGAACCCCGGCCGGCATCGTCACCCCGGTCTCTCCGGTCGGAGCCGACGCCGTCACCGCGGCGCTGGCCTGGGCCGCCGCGCAGGCCGAAGACACCTCCCTGGCCAAGGCCCTCGTCGCCAACGGCTCCGCCACACTGTCCATGGCGGATGGCGAAGCCGGGGTCTCCGACGCCGACTGGCTGGACTACCAGCTCGCCACCTCCACCACCCTGGAGTCCGGTGCCCCGGCCGAGGAGATGTCCGGCTGGTATGCCCCCACCCCGGCGACGACCGCCGCGGACGACATCCGCATCGTGCTCGGCGGCTACGGCGCGCTGCTCGACGAAGACGCGACCGACCTGGACGTGCTCTTCTCCAGCGTGGTGACCCGGGTGGCGTACACCGATACCTCCGTCAGCCTGCGCCTGGGCACCGGCGAGTCCCTCACCGTGGACCGCGCGATCGTGACCGTGCCGCTGGGCGTGCTCAAGAGCGATGTCATCGAAATCGACCCGCCCCTGCCGTTCGCGCACCGAGGCGCGATCGCCGCGCTCGGGATGGGCGCTCTCGACAAGATCTGGCTGCGCTTCGAGGAGCCGTTCTGGGACACCGACGCCGCCCTGTGGACCACCGTCGGAGACGACACCCTCGACTTCAGGGTCTGGGTGAACATGATGCCGATCACCAACGAGCCGATCCTGGTGGGTTTTGTCAGCGGCGAGCGGGCGTTGGGGCTCGCGAAGTCCGACAACACGGAGTTCACCGACGCCGCGTTGCGCAGCCTGGAACCGTTCGCGGTCGTCGCCACGGCCACCCCGGCGCCCTGACCGGCCCTTCTGTTTGGGGCTCCGGGCGGAGTGATTCGCCGTCGGAACATTAACGAGCAAAGCTCAGAGTTCCGGTGTAAGCTCCACGAAACGTCTAGTCGGTGAAGGGGCCGCCCATCTCAGGGACACCCCCACGGGGAGATCCAGTCGTTTCCCGACTGGACGTGCCGACGGAGTCCGGGTGGGTGCTTTTCGCCGTCGGTCATCGGGTGCGGTCGCGATCCTGGTGTCCCACCTGCACCGCGGCCAATGCCAATTCTGATTGACCGTGTGAAACATGTATATTCTGACAAGTCTTGATTCAGTGTCGCTGCTCGACTTCGACACCAACCTGCCCTGCGAGGGCAGCCACCACCACCGGAGCCTGAGCGGCCACGCCGCCGCCGAGCCCGGCGCTTACATGGTGATCTCCCCGTGCTGCGGTCCCAAGGTGATCCAGTGTTCGCCGCGGGTCTCGGCGATGCAGGCCTCCGGCGTGCTCTACTGCGGCACCTGCGAGTCCGAGCACCTCACCAGCCAGTACACCTTTCTCCCCGTCGAGCAGTAGCGGGTCGGGCGCGGCCGGGCCGGTTCTAGTTGGGCACCGATGACGCGCGGTCGCCGCGCGGGCGGGGACGCCAACTGAGCCGCGACGTGGCCACGAGCACCGCCGCGATGCCGAGGAACAGCAGTACGGCGATCAGGCAGTAGAACGCGGTCTCGAGCGGGCCGCTGACCTGGGCCGGGTCGAGGAAGAAGTACGGGTACCAGCCCACGAACGAGCCTCGCACGAACGTGAAGATGCCCCAGGCGATCGGGTACGGCAAGATCCAGCGCAGAAAACGCCAGGACAGCCGGGCCTTGCCGGTATCGGTCAGCCAGTCCAGCAGCGCCAGGGTGGGGATGTAGAAGTGCAGCACCTGGCTCGGCCAGGGCACCTCGATCGAGTAGTCGCGCGATGACGACTGGATGACGATGGTGAGGAACACGATTCCGGAAACCAGGATGTACGTGGTCACGAGCGCCCGGAACACGTCCAGCCACTGTGGGTCCTTCGGCTGCCGGAACGCCACGATCGCGCCGAGCACGAACGCGATCACCGCCGCGATCGCACTCTGCACCGTGAAATAGGTGAACACGTTGTACGCGGCGAAGGTGGGGAACAGCAACACGTACTCGTAGTTGCCGATCAGCCCCGCAATCCCGGCGACGGCCAACAGTAGCCGGCCGATGCCGTAACTGGACCGCATGGACAGGCGTTTGCGCGCGCGGAACGGCTCGCGCGCCTGTGGTTCCTCCCGTTGCGGAGAGGATTCGCGCACCGTCGATCCCGTCCGGCCGGGACCGGATGCCTGCGCGCCCATACTCCCACGGTACGCCAGAGTGCCGGTCGCCCGCGGCCATCACCGGCATCGCTGTGGGTTGCTACAGGCGGATGCTGAAACTCGCCTCGCCGTGTTCGGCCAGGTCGGTCACCTGCACCGATTCCACGCTCGCCGAACGCGGTCCGGTGTGCAGCCAGGCCAGCATCCGTTCGATCGCGTCGTCGTCACCCTCGATCTCGGCTTCGACGGCGCCGTCGGACCGGTTGCGCACGAAACCGCCCAGGCCGAGGGTGCCGGCCTGCGCCTCGGTGTAATACCGAAACCCCACGCCCTGAACCATCCCGTTGACGATCACTCGCTTGCGACTCACGCTCCCCATTCTGGGCGCACGCCACCGCCTCGACAACCCCGCCCGCCCGCGCGGTGGGCCGCAACTGTTGCCCATCCGGACATTTGCGCCCGGTGCGCCGGGTGCAATTGTCCGCAGCGGCAACAGCTGCGTGGGGGACACGTAACCGCACCGGGGCGGTACCGTCGAGCCATGACCTCTTACGAGTGGGCGCGGGCCGAGTCAGCGGATGCGCCCGTCGCGGTGCTGCTGCCCGGGGTGAACTACTCGGTGCAGGCCCCGGTGCTCTATTGGTGCGCCACCCTGCTCGCCGAGCGCGGCTGGCACGTGCAGGCCGTCGACTGGTCGGTGGACGACGAGGCGCTCGCGCATCCGCTGCCCTTCGTGGAGCGGGCCGCGGCCGACGCGTTCGACGCGAGCCCGGCGAGCTCGCGAAGGCTGGTCGTGACGAAATCCTTCGGCACCTACGCGCTGCCCTGGGCCCGGCGCGCGGGGATCGCCGGGGTCTGGCTGACGCCGCTGCTCACCGAGGAGCCGGTGCGCCGGGCGCTGTCGGAGGCGACCGCCGCGGACCTGGCCGTGGGCGGCGAGCTGGATGCGTTCTGGCGGCCCGACACGGTCCGCGGCACCGCGGCACAGCTGCTGTCGGTGCCGGGGGCGGGTCACGCGCTGACGCTGCCGGGAGACTGGCGGGGTTCGCTCGACCTGCAGGCCGGCATCCTGGCCGAGATCGCGCGCCACCTCGACGACGGTTAGCCGGACACTATCGCCGCAACAGTTGGGCCCGCGGAGTCTCGACAAGCTCGACCGACGAATAGGGTTTGCTTCTCGAGATCGACCCGCCGGCGGTCAGGCGGAGTCGCGCCAGACGATTTGGGTGTCGAGCAGGATGCCGCCGAGCTCCGGCGCCTCACCGCGCAGCTGGCTGAGCACCGACTCGGCCGCGCGCTGGCCGAGGCCGTTGGCGGGCTGGCGCACCGTGGAGAGCAACGGCTGGCATCGGAGTGCCCAGGCGCTGTCGTCGAAGCCGACGATGCCCACGTCGCCCGGCACGCTGCGGCCGGCCTCACGCAGGGCGTTCAGGGCGCCGGCGGCGATCACGTCGGAGGCCGCGAAGACCCCGTCGATCAGCGGGTCGCGGGCCAGCAGGGCGCGCATGCCGTCGCGGCCGTCGGCGTAGGTGTACAGCGGCACCGGGGCCACCAGCGCGGGGTCGAACCGGTCGCCCAGGGCGTCCGTGAATCCGGCCAGCCGGTCGGCGCCGGAGTCCCGGTCCAGGGCCGCGGCGATCATGCCGATGCGGCGGCGGCCGGTGCCGATCAGGCGCTCGGTGATGGCGCGGGCCGCCGCGCGGTTGTTGATACCCACGTACGGCAGGTCGCGCAGGTCCTGCGGATGCCCGACAAACGCCGCCGGCAGGTCGAGCCGTTCGATTACCCGGGTGATCGGGTCTTGTTCCCGGGCCGACACGACGACGACACCGTCGACGAAGCCACCGCTGAGGTACCGCGCCACCCTCTCGGTGTCGCGCTCGGACTCGATGACCAGGCTGACCATCTGGTAGTCGGCCAGGGAAAGCGCCGAGTTGGCGCCGAGCAGGATCTCGCCGATGTTGGGGTCTTCGAGGAACAAAGAATGCGGCTCGTGCACGATCAGGCCCACGGCCTGGGAGCGTTGCATGACGAGGTTGCGGGCGGCGGTGTTCGGCACGTAACCGACCTTCGCGATGGCCGTCTCGATGGCCAGACGAGCCTCGGCCGACACGTAGGGTTCGTTGTTCACCACCCGGCTCACGGTGCCGCGGGACACGCCGGCCTCCGCGGCGACGTCGTGGATTGTCGCACGCTTGCGCCGCCCCGGAATTGTCACCATTCGATAACTGTACCCGTCCCCGAGCTTGACATCGTGGGCAGGCTGTACTTACTCTGTGTACGTTCACAGACACTCAACGGGGAGTCATTTGCTCCTCGATCTGTGCACGTTCACAGACGTAGCATGAAGCAGGAGCAGATGACCACGCCAGTAGCCACCCCGGCCGTGACCCGTCAGGTCACCCCGACGACACCGTTCGTGCAGAACGGCATCGCCTACGGCTGTGACTACAACCCCGAGCAATGGGGTCCGGAAGTCTGGGCCGAGGACGTGCTCCTCATGCAGCAGGCCGGCGTCGACCTCGTCGCGATCAACATCTTCGGCTGGTCCGCCCTGGAGCCGGCCCCGGGGGAGTACGACTTCACCCTGCTCGACACCATCGTGGACCTGCTGCACGCTCACGGCATCCGGGTGAACCTGGGTACCGGCACCTCGTCGCCGCCGCCGTGGTTGACCACCCTGCACCCCGAGATCCTGCCGCAGACCGAGGACGGCACCACCCGCTACCCCGGCGGTCGCCAGGCCTGGTGCCCCAGCTCGCCGGTGTTCCGCGAGCACGCGCTGCGCCTGGTCGAGCAGGTCGCCAAGCGCTTCGGCGACCATCCCGCCGTGGCCCTCTGGCACGTCTCCAACGAACTCGGCTGCCACAACGCGCTCTGCTACGACGACGACACCGCCGCCGCGTTCCGGCTCTGGCTCGAGGCCAAGTACGGCACCATCGCCGCCCTCAACGCCGCCTGGGGCACCAGCTTCTGGAGCCAGCGTTACACCGACTGGGCCGAGGTGCACACCCCCAGGCTCACCCTCTCCAGCCGCAACCCCGGCCAGGTGCTCGACTTCCAGCGGTTCAGCTCCGACGAGCTGCTGGGCTACTACAAGGCCGAAGAAGCCGTCATCCGCCGGCACAGCAGCCTGCCTGTCACGACGAACTTCATGGTCGCCGCGCACATTCGCAACCTCGATTACTGGTCCTGGGCATCCGCCGTTGACGTGATCGCCAACGACCACTACCTCGATCACCGCCTCGCCGACCCCACCACCGAGCTGGCCTTCGCCGCCGACCTCACCCGCGGCCTGGCCGGCGGCGGCGCGTGGCTGCTGATGGAGCAGGCCACCAGCGCCGTCAACTGGCAGCCGCTGAACCTGGCCAAGACGCCGGGGGAGCTGACCCGCAACTCGCTGGCCCACGTGGCCCGCGGCGCCGAGGCGATCTGCTTCTTCCAGTGGCGCGCCTCCCAGCAGGGCTCGGAGAAGTTCCACTCCGCACTGGTGCCGCACGCCGGCACCGACACCGTGCTCTGGCGTGAAGTCGTTGAGCTGGGCGCCACCCTCGACAGGCTCGACGAGATCATCGGCACGCGCGTCGTCGCGGATGCCGCGATCCTGTTCAGCTGGGAGGCCTGGTGGGCCGGCGACGGCGAATCCCGGCCGTCGCAGTCGGTGACCTACCTCGAGCAGGTGCACGCCGCGTACACCGCGCTGCACAGGCTCGGCGTCACCGTCGACATCGTCTCCCCGGATGCCGACCTGGCCGGCTACAACCTCGTCGTGGTGCCCGCTCTCTACCTGGTCACCGACGCCCAGGCCGACAACCTGTCCGGTTACGTCGCCGCCGGTGGCCACACCCTGGTCACGTTCTACAGCGGCATCGTCGACGAAGACGACAGGGTGCGCCTCGGCGGCTACCCCGGCGCGTTCCGCGACCTGCTCGGCGTGCGCGTCGAAGAGTTCGTGCCGCTCCGCCCCGGCACCACCGTGGGCCTGGGCGCCCCGATCGGGCTGGCGGCCGGTGCCGCCGGGACCCTGTGGACCGAACGCCTGCAGCTGACCGGCGCGGAGGCCGTGGCGCACTACACCGACGGCGCCCTGCCCGGCGTGCCCGCGCTCACCCGCAACCGGCACGGCGCCGGCACCGCCTGGTACCTGGCCACCGCGCCAGACGCCGACACCTACCGCGACGTGCTCCGCACCATCGCCGGGCACGCTCACGTCACAGCGGTCGGTCCGGAGGGCGACGGCCTCATCGAGGTCATCCGCCGCGCCGCGCCCGGCCGCTCCTACCGCTTCATCATCAACCACGGCGACACCGACCTGGAGGTGAGCGCGGCGGGGGTCGAGCTCATCACCGGCGCCGACATCGCCCGCACCCTGCGCGTACCGGCCGGAGCCGTACGCGTTCTCAGAGAGGACACCGCATCATGAGCGCACCAGCCCTTCCGGCCGCGGATGCCCGGCGTGCGGGTTCCCGCAGCCCGGCGCCCCGGCCCCGCAAGATCAAGGTCTCGCACCCGGGGGCGATCGCGATCTTCATCGTGCCGTTCGCCATCCTGTTCACCCTGTTCTACCTGCTGCCGATCGGCTACGCGATCTACCAGTCGCTGCTCGTGGTGGAGCGCGACGGCACCTTCGGCAAGGCCACCGAGGTGTTCGGAGGCCTGACCCAGTACATCCTGGTGTTCCAGAACGGACCGTTCTGGGAGTCGATCACCCGGGTGCTCGCCTTCGGTGTGGTGCAGGTTCCGGTGATGCTCGGCCTGGCGCTGCTGTTCGCGCTGCTGCTGGACAGCCCGCTGCTGCGCGGCAAGCGCTTCTTCAGGCTCGCCTTCTTCGTGCCGTACGCCGTGCCCGGCGTCATCGCCGCGATCATGTGGGGCTTCCTCTACTCACCCAACCTGTCGCCGTTCACGGCACTGACCAGCAACGTCAGCTTCCTCTCCGCCGACCTGGTTCTCTGGGCCATCGCGAACGTCGTCACCTGGGTCTACGTGGGCTACAACATGCTCATCATCTACTCGGCACTGCTGGCCATCCCCACCGAGATCTACGAGGCCGCCCGCCTCGACGGCGCCGGGCAGTTGCGCATCGCCTGGTCGATCAAGATCCCGCTGATCATGCCCGCGATCGTGCTCACCGGCATCTTCTCCATCATCGGCACCCTGCAGCTGCTCGCCGAGCCGCAGGTGTTCCGCTCCTTCAGCTCCGCGGTGACCAGCACCTTCACCCCGAACCTGATGGTCTACTCCACGTCCTCGATCCCCAACGTGAACCTCGCCGCCGCGTTCAGCGTGGTGCTGGCCCTGGCCACCTTCGTGCTCTCGTTCTCGTTCCTCAAGTTCACCCAGCGGAAGGAAGGCAAATGAGCGCCCTCACCGAGCCCGTCGCCGTCCCGACCAAGCGCGCGATGCGTCGCGCCGAGAACACGCCGAAGGGACCCAAGGAGAGCCCGCTCTCCCGCGTCGGCGCGATGACCGTGATGCTGGTCTTCACGCTCTACTTCCTCATCCCGATCTGGTGGCTGTTCGTCGCCGGCACCAAGAGCAGCTCCCAGTTCACCAGCACCAACCCGCTCTGGTTCGCCGACTTCAACCTGTTCGCCAACATCGGAAACCTGATCGCCTACCGTGACGGCGTCTTCCTCAAGTGGATGCTCAACAGCGCCCTCTACGCCGGCGCCGGTGCCCTGCTGGCCACCCTGTTCGCCGCCATGTGCGGTTACGCCCTGGCGAAGTACCGCTTCCCGGGCCGGGAACTCCTGTTCAACATCGTCCTCGGCGGGGTCCTCGTGCCCGCCACCGCGCTGGCGCTGCCGCTGTTCCTGATCTTCAGCCAGGTCAGCCTCACCAACACCTTCTGGGCGGTGTTCCTGCCCAGCCTGGTCAGCCCGTTCGGCGTGTACCTCACCCGCATCTTCGCTTCGGCCAGCGTGCCGGACGAACTGATCGAGGCCGCCCGCCTGGACGGCGCCGGCGAGGTGCGCACCTTCTTCACCGTCTCGGTGAAGCTGATGTTCCCCGCCCTGGTCACGGTGTTCCTCTTCCAGTTCGTGGCCATCTGGAACAACTTCTTCCTGCCGCTGATCATGCTCCGCGACGAGACCCTGTTCCCGGTCACCCTCGGCCTCTACGCCTGGAACTCGCAGGTCAACCAGATCCCCGAACTCCGCGGCTACGTGCTGATCGGCGCGCTGCTGTCGATCATCCCGCTGATCATCCTGTTCCTGCTGCTGCAGCGTTTCTGGCGCAACGGCCTCGGTGCGGGCAGCGTCAAGTAACCCCCTCGACTCCTTCCGACTGTTCACCCGGCTTAACCCCGCACCATCCGTGTCACCCTGCACCACTCCTTTTCAGCGAACACCCCAACAAAGGAAAACAATGCGAATCACCAAGAGAGCGGCCACCGTTGCCCTGCTCACCGCAGCCACGGTCGCCATGACCGGCTGCTCAGCCTCCGGCACCTCCAGCGACAGCGCCGACGCTGCTGCCTGCGAGCCCGCCGAGGGCAAGGTCGATCTGACCTTCACGTCCTGGATCCCCGGCATCGAAGAGGTCGTCGACGTCTGGAACGAGGCCAACCCCGACATCCAGGTGGCCGTGCAGACCGGCCCGAACGGCAACGGCGGCACCTACGCCAACTTCTTCAACCAGCTCGAGGCCGGCAATGCGCCCGACCTCGGCCAGATTGAATACGACGCGCTGCCCAACTTCCGCGTGCAGGACGGCCTGGTCAACCTCGCATCCTGCGACGGTGTGATGGACGCCAAGGCCGACTTCGTCGACTGGACCTGGGGCCAGGTCAGCTTCAACGAGGACGACGCCGTCTACGCCATCCCGCAGGACTCCGGCCCGATGGCCATGTTCTACCGGGCCGACCTCTTCGAGGCCAACGGCATCGCTATCCCCACCACCTGGGAAGAGTACGCCACCGCCGCCGAGCAGGTGCGGGCCACCGGCGCGTACATCACCAACTTCTCGCAGAGTGACATCAACCAGTTCGCCGGGCTCGTCTGGCAGGCCGGCGGAACCTGGTTCGGCAACGACGGCGAGAACTGGAACGTCGACCTCACCGGCGACGAGTCGATCATGGTGGCCGACTACTGGCAGGACCTGATCGACCGGGACCTCGTCTCGACGCAGCCGCCGTGGACCACCGAGTGGGACAACGCCTACAACACCGGCGCGGCCTGGACCTGGAACTCCGCAGCCTGGGGTGCGAACTCCATCGCCAGCGGTGCGCCCGACACCGCCGGCAAGTGGGCCGTGGCCCAGTCCCCGCAGTGGGAAGCCGGCGATGAGGCCAGCGGCAACTGGGGTGGCTCGTCCACCGCAGTGTTCACCGGCTCCGAGCACCCGTACGAAGCCGCGCAGTTCGCCCTGTGGCTGAACAGCTCGAGCGAGTCGCTGACCATGCTCAACGAGGCAGCCAACCTGTACCCGGCCGCCAAGGCCGGCCTGGACCTGCCCGTGCTCAAGGAAGGCGTGGAGTTCTACGGCAACCAGCCCATCTACGACGAGTTCGCCGCCGCCTCCGGCCAGGTGTCGAGCGACTTCGTCTGGGGTCCGACCATGACCCAGACGTACAACGACGTCTCGGATGGCTTCAAGGCAGCCGTCAGCGGCAACGGCACCCTCGCCGAGGCCCTGACCACCGGTCAGAGCGCCACCGTCGACGCGCTCAAGGCGCAGTCGATTCCCGTCAAGGAGTAGCTGACCCGCTTTGCCCGTTACCCCGTACCGCCCGGTGCCTTCTTGCGCCGGGCGGTACGGTCGTGTGTGACGCGTGCGGATGCCTCGGCATCGTGCCCGCCGCGTCGGTCGAGCTTGTCGAGACCTGGTGACCTAGTCTGTGGTTCGTTGGGCTGTCGGCTCACGGGGTCTCGACAGGCTCCACCAACGATCGGACGCCGTCCGCAGGTCCGCGTGCGATGTACTCAAACTCCTCCTTCATCCAACGAAGAAAGCAGTGTCATGATCCACCACCTCCGTGCCGCGGGCACCAGCCTTGTTCTCGACGCGTCCGGCAGCGGCACACCGGTGATCGTGCACTGGGGCGCCGACCTCGGCGAGCTGCCGGCGGCGGACCTCGCCGCGCTGGCCGCCGCGAGTGTGCCGCCCGTCGGCCCCAGTTCCCTCGACGTGCCGCTCCGCCTCAGCCTGCTGCCCGCCCTCGCCGAGGGCTGGAGCGGCCGGCCCGCGCTCGGCGGGTTCCGCACCGGCACGGGCACCCTCGACCCGGCGCTGGCGCTGGTGGCGGTGCACGAGGGCGGCGACAACACGCTGGTCATCGAGCTGGCGGATGCTGACGCATCCGTCACCGTCTCGACCGAGCTCGAACTCACCGTGCAGGGTGTGCTGCGCCTGCGGCACACCCTCACCAACAGCGGCGCCGGCACCCTCGAACTCGCCGGCCTCGATGCGATCCTGCCGGTGCCCGACCGGGCGGCCGAGCTGCTCGACTTCACCGGACTGTGGAGCCACGAACGGCGGCCGCAGCGCAGCATCCTCGGCCAGGGCGTCTGGAGCCGGGAGTCCCGGCACGGCCGGCCCGGCCACGACGACTCCTACCTCACCGTGGCCGGAACCCCCGGTTTCGGCTTCCGCCGTGGTGAGGTGTGGGCGGTGCACCTGGCGCACAGCGGCGACAAGGTGGTCTGGGCCGAACGCAGCGCGCTGGGCTACGCCGCCCTCTGCGCGGGTGAACTGCTCGCGCCCGGCGAGCTGAGCCTGGCCGCGGGAGCGAGCTACACCAGCCCGTGGACCGTGGCGGTGTACTCCGACGCGGGCCTGGACGGACTCAGCGCCCGGCTGCACCCGTGGATCCGATCCTGGTCGACGATCACCGGCCCGCGCCCGGTGCTTCTAAACACCTGGGAGGCCGTGTACTTCGACCACGATCTGCCCACCCTGAGCCGCCTCGTCGACGCCGCCGCGCAGGTCGGCGTGGAACGGTTTGTACTCGACGACGGCTGGTTCTCCGGCCGTACCGACGACCAGCGAGCCCTCGGCGACTGGTTCGTCGACGCCGACAAGTGGCCCGAGGGCCTCCACCCGCTGATCGAGCGGGTGCACGCGGCCGGCCTGGACTTCGGCCTCTGGGTGGAGCCGGAGATGGTCAACCCCGACTCCGACCTGGCCCGGGCGCACCCGGACTGGCTGCTCGGCTCGGCATCCGCCCCCACCTGGCGCGGCCAGCGGGTGCTCGACCTGGCCAACCCGGATGCCTTCGCCTGGTTGCTCGAGCGCCTCACCGCGCTGTTGGCCGAATACCCCATCGCGTACCTCAAGTGGGACCACAACCGGGACCTGCTCGGCGGCTCCGTGCACCGGCAGACCGCCGCTCTGTACCGGCTGATCGACGCCGTGCGCGCAGCGCAGCCGGGCCTGGAGATCGAGTCCTGCGCGTCCGGCGGCGGACGCATCGACCTGGGAATCCTCGAACGGGTGGACCGGGTCTGGACCAGCGACACCAACGACCCGCTGGAACGCCAGCAGATCCAGCGCTACACGAGCGTGCTGGTGCCGCCGGAATACCTCGGCGGCCACCTCGGCGCCGCCACCGCGCACACCACCGGGCGTACCTCGGCGCTGGGCTTCCGGCTGGCCACCGCACTGTTCGGCAGCGCCGGCATCGAGTGGGACCTCACCCAGGCATCCGCCGTCGAGCTCGACCAGATCGCGGCCTGGATCGCGATATACAAGGAGCACCGGGCGCTGCTGCACAGCGGCAACGTTGTGCACGCCGACGGGTCGGACCCGGCGATCGAACTGCACGGCGTGGTGGCCACGGATGGCTCCGCCGCCGTGTTCGCGCAGGTCGCGCTGGCCGCGCCGCGCACCGCGCTACCCGCCCCGATTCGGTTTCCCGGCCTGGACCCCGCCCGACGCTACCGGGTGCGACCGTTGCTCGTAGGACCGGTGCCGCGCACCGTGCAGACCGTGCCGCCGGCGTGGCTGGCTGCCGACGCGGGGGAGCTGGTGCTCACCGGCGCCGTGCTCGCCGAGGTGGGCCTGCCCGCCCCGCTCCTCACCCCCGAGCAGGCGGCCCTGTTCACCCTCGACGCGGTCTGACCGTGCCCTGAGCATCCGCGAAAGCGGCCATGTGGTCGCTTCGTGGGTGTCGTGGCAGCCACACGCCCGCTTTCGCGTGGGGGTGGATGCGGGAGTGGGTCGGGGTGGATCCGCGAGAGCGGTTATGTGGTTGCTTCGAGGGGGTCGTGGCAGCCACACGCCCGCTTTCGCGGAGGATGTGGGGCTGGGCAGCACTAACGTAAGGGGCATGACCGAGCAGACCTCGTCGCCGCGGCGCACAGTGCTGACGGGCGGGATCCTGGTCACCGGGGCCTCCGGCACCGTGGGGCAGGCCGTCGTGGATGCCCTGGCCGAGGCGGGCGAAACCGTGATCGCCGGCATGCGGGACCCCCGCGCGTGGATCGCCGAGGGCGCCCGGCGCGCCAGCGGCACCGCGGCCGGCCAGCAGCCCGCCGGGCCCGGCACTGCACGGATCGGCACAGCCCGACCCGGCAGTAAGCCGCTGCGGGCGCCCAACCAGAAGCCGGCACGCAACCCGGCCCACAAGCCGGGCGGCCTTCCCACCTCGCCGCCGCCCGGACGCACGGTCGGCGCGGCCGACGCATCCGCGGCCGCAACCGGCACAACCGGCGGCGGCGGGGCCATCGTGCGCGCCTTCGACTTCGCCGACCGCAGCACCTGGGCGCGCGCCCTCGCCGGCGTCGACAGGGTGTTCCTGCTCGTGCCGCCCACGATCGGCAACGTGGGGCGCACCCTCATCCCGTTCATCGACCAGGCGATGGAGGAGAGCGGAGTGCGGCAGATCGTGTTCCTGTCGGCGCCCGGTGTGCGGTTCGACACCCGGTCGCCGCATCACGTGGTGGAGCAGTACCTCAAGCGCACCCGCACGCCGCACACCATCCTGCGGCCGAACGTGCTGATGCAGACCCTGTCCACCCTGTACCGCGACGACATCCGCCTGCGCAGTGAAATCGTGCTGCCGGCCGGCGGGGCCAGGGTCGCGTTCGTCGACGCGACCGACGTGGGCCGCTGCGCCGCCCGGGTGCTCACCGAACCCGGTCATCTGGGCAAGTCATACTCCCTGGCGGGGGAGGAGTCGCTGAGCTTCCCGCAGGTGGCGGAGAGTCTCACCGAGGTGCTCGGTCGGCCCATCCGGTACACCGCCACGACCGAGGCCGAGTTCGCCGAGCTGGCGGCGAAACAGGGTGTGACCGGACCGGACATCGCTGCGCAGGCGAGTTGGTATCGGGCGGCGCGCCGGCGGCTGACCGCACTGCCGAATCGCGGCATCCGCCGGCTCACCGGTCGGCCGGCGACCACGCTGCGCGGTTTCATCGAGGACCACCGCCAGACCTGGCTCTGAAACGCCAGGACCGCCGGGGCTATGCGGTCGGCGCGCCGTCGACCTTGAGCACCGCGAAGGCCGCATCGAGCTCGACGTCGACGTCCTGACCGTTCTCGAGGGTGATCTCGACCTCGTAGGCGTGGTCGAAGTCGTCACTGCGCTCGACCTCGGTGACGGTGCCGACGGTGCCGGCGGGCAGGGTGGCGAGCGCCGCGGCCGAGGCGGCGTCGCGGTCGGCGTCGGTGACCGGGGTCATGGTGGCCGAGTCGTCAGTGCCGGTGCCGTCGGTGGCCGAGTCGTCGCTGCCGGTGTCGTCGCTGCGGCCGTCACCGTCGTCAGAGCCGGAGCCGGAGTTCGAGCCACTGCCGGTTCCCGGCACCGAGGTTGCGCCATCCGCGGGCAGGCCGTCGACCCAGAGCACGGCGAACTTCTCATCCAGCGCCACGTCGACATCGGTCCCATCGGCGAGGGTCACCTCCACCTCGTAGGCGTGCGGGTCGTTGTCGTCGCCGGACTCGGTGTCGGTGACCGTGCCGCTGCCCACGGCATCCAGCGCGGCGGCACTGGCCTTGTCGAGGGCGCTGCCGGTGAGCGGGCCGTCAGTTTCGAACGGGTCGGCGATGGCCAGGCCGGCGCCGCCCACCACGAGAACGGCGGCAACGGCTGCACCGGTGATCCAGATGGTCTTCTTCTTCATGGTGTGTCCCTTGTTCGTGAGTGCCACGGCTGCCGTGGCTGATAAGCCCACTGTGCCAAGCCACCGCTGAAGCCAGGCTGAAGCCCGCTGAAGGCCGCTTCAGAAACGAGGTCAGGCCTCGGCAACAGCGGGCAGGCGCACCTCGAACCGGGCGCCGCCCAGAGCGCTGTCGACGATGCGCACGGTGCCGCCATGCGCCTGCACGCTCTCCCGAACGATGGCCAGGCCCAGCCCGGTGCCGCCGGATGCCCGTGCCCGGGATTCGTCCAGCCGCACGAAGCGCTCGAACACGCGGTCGCGCTCGCCGGGCGGCACCCCGTGGCCGTCGTCCTCCACGGTCAGCAGCGCCAGCCCGTCGACCAGGCCGAGCGACAGGCTCACCCGCCCGGAGGCGTGTTGGGCGGCGTTGTCGACGAGGTTCCGCACCACCTGGCCGAGCAGGTTCTGGTCACCCTGCACCCGGGCCGCACCCACCCCGGTGCTGTCGATGCTGAGCGCCATGGTGTCGCGCAGCCGGCGGGCCTCGGCGAGCATCAGGTCGTCCAGGTCCACGGCCGCACCGGTCGTCGTGGCACTGCGCTCGGACACCCGCGCCAGCAGCAGCATCCCCGCCACCAGCCGCTCCAGCCGGTCGCCCTCGTCGAGAACGGCCTCGGACAGGTCGCCGAGGTTGACCCTGTCGGGATGCGCCTGGGCCACCTCGGCGTACTGGCGCAGCGACGCGAGCGGGGAGCGGAGCTCGTGCGAGGCATCCGAGACGAACTGCCGTTGGGCGCGCTGGGAGGTGTCGAGCCTGTCGAGCATGCTGTTCATGGTGTGCGCGAGCCGGCCGATCTCGTCGTCGCGGCCGGGGTCGTTGATGCGGCGCTCGAGGTTGGTGGCAGTGACGGCGTCGACCTCCCGGCGCATCCGTTCGACAGGGGCCAGCGCCCGGCCCACCACGATCCAGGTGAGCAGCGCGACGATCCCGGTCAGCAGCGGCACAGCTCCGGCCAGCAGCACGCCGACCGTGGCGACGGCCTCGTCGACGTTCTCCAGCGAGCGGCCGGCGACGACGGTGGCGTCGTCGTGGTCTTCGGCCACGACCAGGTAGTCGGTGTCTTCGTCTGGTACCCGGATGGTCTGCGCGTCGTCGTCGCCGTCGATGCCCAGCTGCCGGCCCTCGAGCGCCTCGCTGGCGGCGAGGAGCGTGCCGGAGCCGTCGGTGATCTGGAAGAGCACGTCGTCATCGTCGGCGTCGAGGCCGCTCAGACCGCTGCCGGTGTCGAGCTCGGTCTCGATCTGCTCGAGGTCGCGTTCCACGGCCGTGTGCAATTCGTCCAGCAGCACACCGCGGAGCACCAGCGAGAACACGACCGCGCCGCCGACCAGCGTTGCGGCAACGATCGCGGTGGACACCAGGGTGATCCGGCCGCGCAACGACCGGCTGCGGGCCCGCTTAGCCACCGTTGGCCGCCAACCGGTAGCCGGCACCGCGCAGGGTCTCGATCGCGGCCCGGTCGAACGGCCGGTCCACCTTGTTGCGCAGGTGCCGCACGTACACCTCCACGATGTTGGGGTCACCCTCGAAGTCGAAGTCCCAGACGTTGTCGAGCACGTCACGCTTGCTCACGACGGTGCCCCGGTTGCGCATCAGGTATTCGAGCACCGCGAATTCCCGGGCGGTGACGTCAACGGATGCGTCGCCCCGGCTGACCCGGCGGGTGGCGGGGTCGAGGTGCAGGTCGCCGGCGCGCAGCACGGTGGGCCTGGCGCTGGTGCCGCGGCGGATCAGGGCGCGCATCCGGGCCAGCAGCACGGCGGAGGAGAACGGTTTGGTGAGGTAGTCGTCGGCGCCGGTGTCGAGGGCCTCGACCTGGTCCCACTCGCCGTCCTTGGCGGTGAGCATCAGGATCGGGGTCCAGTTCTGCTCGGCCCGCAGGGTCTCGCAGACCCTATAGCCGCTCTGGCCCGGCAGCATGATGTCGAGCAGGATGACCGCGTACTCGTTCTCGCGGGCCAGCCAGAGCCCATCCGGACCGGTGCCGGCGATATCGACCGCGAAGCCCTCGGCCTCGAGGCCGCGCTTGAGCCCGGTCGCGAGCCGCACCTCGTCCTCCACCACCAGCACGCGCATCCGGCCCCCTCGTCAGTAGGTCGGCCGCACGGCCGCCGCTGCCAGTCTGGCCGATGCCGCTGAAGGCAAGCTGAAACTGCTGTGACCGGCCCGGATGCTGCTGGATCGTCGGTCCTAGGCGGTTCGTTCGCGGACTTCCTGCCTTCGTTGCGGAGACGAAGGCGGGAAGTCCGCAAATGAGTGGGCGCCGTGACGTGGGTGTGTCCCGCCGGTCGGCCTGTCCTCACGGCTCGGTAAAAATCTGCTGGTCAAGGCGGGGTTATCTGCGGCGAAGCCCAGCCCGGCGCTAGGGTGTTGGCATGACGTCTGCAGCAGAGTCTCTGGTTCACATCGACCATTTCCGGATGGATTTCGCCGGCACCACGGTCATCGAGGACCTCTCCTTCGATGTGCAGCGCGGCGAGACGTTCGGGTTCCTCGGGTCCAACGGCTCCGGCAAGACCACCACGCTGCGGGCGCTGCTGGGCATCTACCTCCCGACTGCCGGCATCCTGCATATCGATGGGCGCCCGTTCACGCCGGAGTCCGGCATCCGGCTGGGCTATCTCCCCGAAGAACGTGGACTCTATAAGAAGGAATCCGTTCTCGCCGTGATGACGTACTTCGGCCAGCTCAAGGGTCTGAGTAAGAAAGCCGCGGTGGCCTGGTCGACGAACTATCTCGAGAGGGTGGGGCTGGGGGATAAGGCGAAGGTCCGGGTGGACAAGCTCTCCGGCGGTCAGCAGCAGAAGGTTCAGCTCGGTGTCACGATCATGAACGACCCGGAGCTGCTGATCCTGGACGAGCCCACGAAGGGGTTCGACCCGGTGAACCGGCGACTGCTGATGGACATCATCGAGGACCAGAAGAAGGCCGGTGCCACGGTGCTGATGGTCACTCACCAGATGGAGGAGGTCGAGCGGCTGTGCGACCGGGTGATCCTGTTGAAGGGCGGCCGGGCGGAGGCCTACGGCACAATCCCTGAGGTGCAGAACCAGTACGGCGGCACGATGATCCGGGTCGGCTACTCCGGCGAGATACCCGCATCTGGGCACTACGAGATCAGCCTCCGCGACCGCAACTACGCCGAACTCACCCTCATCGGCACCGTCGATGAGGCCTTGATCTTGCGCGACCTGGTCGATGCCGGCGTTCTGATCCGGAGTTTCACCACGAGCAAGCTCTCGCTCGAGGAGATCTTCGTCAGCGTCTATGGCGACCAGAACGAAATGGCAGGTGCCTGAGATGGGTCAGCACAATCTCCGTACGGTCATCGGGTTCGAAGTGGGCCGTACCCTGGGCAAGAAGAAGTTCTGGGTCATCACCCTGCTGGTGCCGATTGCGATCGGCATCGTGGTGGGCCTGGTGACCCTGGGCAACACGTCGTCGATGAGTAACATCGATGCCCAGTCAGACGCGAAGCTCACCTTCACCTACAGCGACGCATCCGGTTATGTCGACCCGGCCGTGGCGGCAGCCTTGGGCGGTACGCCAGTCACGGATGACGCATCCGCGATCGCCGACGTGAAGGCGGGCGAGGAGGACGCCCATTTTGTGTACCCGGCGGACCCGGCCACGACCTCAACCCAGGTGTACGGGATCGACAAGGGCCTGTTCGGCAACGGCGAGTATGAGGGTGTCGCGACCCAGGTGCTGATCACCAGCGCCCAGGACCAGATCGGGGATCCGGCGCTGACAACGATGGCGCAGGGCGACGTGTCGGTGACCTCCACCACCTACACAGACGGGGAGGAAGCGGCCGGGTTCATGGGCGTGATCCCGCCGCTGATCTTCCTGGCGATGTTCTTCCTGACCTTCACCCTGCTCTCCAACCAGATGCTCACCAGCACCCTGGAAGAGAAGGAGAACCGGGTCACGGAGATGATCCTCACCACCCTGAACCCCACCGCCCTGATCAGCGGGAAGATCATCTCGGTCTTCATCGTCGGCTTCGTGCAAGTGCTGGTATTCCTCGTGCCGGTGGCGGTCGGTTACCTGTTCTTCCGCACGTCGTTGAACCTGCCGGAGGTGGATCTCGCCAGTTTCACCTTTGATCCCGGCCAGATGATCGTCGGCGCGCTGCTGGCCCTGGGCGGGTTCGCCCTGTTCACGGGCACCGCGGTCGCGATCGGGGCGGTGATGCCCAACGCGAAGGATGCCGGCGGCTGGTTCACCGCGCTGATCATCCTGATGATCGTGCCGCTCTACTCGGTATCGCTGGTGCTGTCGGATCCGCACAGCGCCGTCGTGCAGGTGTTCACCTACTTCCCCTATTCGGCGCCGATCACCGCAATGCTCCGCAACGCGTTCGGCTCCCTCGCGGGCTGGGAAGCGGCCATCGTCATCACGGAGCTGTTCCTCCTCAGCGCTGTCGTGCTGCAGCTCGCGGTGCGGCTGTTTCGGTACGGGTCCATCGAGTACGCGAACAGGGTGTCGTTCAAGACCGTGTTCGCCGGGCGCACGGCCAGGAGCCTCGCTCGGGGCTGAGTTACTCGTGGCCGCACCACTCAGTTGCGGACTTCCCCCTTCGTTGCGCTGACGAAGGCGGGAAGTCCGCACATCAACTCGCGGTCGGCGCGGTGAGGAGCCCCACGAGCACGTCGAGCGCCCTCCCCAGCTCGAGATCCGTCGGGGTGCCGTAGCCGAGCACCAGGCCGTGCTGCCCTCGGGCTAGAACCGCGTAGTCGGCCAGCGACGCGACCCGCACCCCGCGCGCGGCGGCCTGCGTGACGAGAGCGGAGGCATCCGCCCCGGTGTGCACCACCACATGCAGCCCGCCGTCGAGGCCGGTCAGCCGCACGCCGGGCAGCGCGCCGAGCCTGCCGATCACCAGGGCGCGGCGGTGGGCGTACTCGCGGCGCACCCGGGTGACATTGCGGGCCAGGCCGCCGCTGTCGAGGTACCGGGCGAGGGCCGCCTGCTGCACCCCGGAGACCGACGGGCCGAGGTCGTCCCGCACCTGGCGCAGCGCCGCACCGAGGGGCCCGGTGGCCACGATGTAGCCGCAGCGGATCCACGGGGTGACGGTCTTGGAGAAGCTGCCGACCAGCGCGACTCGGCCCGACCCGTCGAGGGTGGCGAGGGCGGGCAGCGGCATCGCGTCGAAACGGAACTCGCTGTCGTAGTCGTCCTCGATGATCACGGCATCCGTGGCCCGCGCCCAGTCGAGCAGATCGAGGCGACCCTGCACCGAGAGGCTGCTGCCCAGGGGGTACTGGTGGCTCGGGGTCACCAGCACCGCGTGCGGCCTCGGCGCGAGGGCGGCGAGCTCGGCCAGGTTGATGCCGTTCTCGTCGGTGTGCACCGGCCGGATGAGGGCGCCCACCCGGCGCAGCACCCGCCGGGCGGTGGGGTAGCCCGGGTCCTCGACGGCGATGTGTGGGGTGAACCTGGGTGGGTCGGCCGGAGCGGCATCCGCGGGGGTCGCGAGAGCGAGTCCGATGCCGGCGAGGGCGTCGCTGGTGCCGGCCGTGACGATCACGTCAGCCGGCTGGCAGGCCAGGCCGCGGGTTCGCCGCACGTGCTCGGCGATCGCGGTGCGCAGCTCGAGGGTGCCGTTCGCGGGCGGTGAGTCACTGCGACCGGACGCCGACACGGCGGCGCGCCAGGCGGCGGTCCAGGCCGGGTCGACTAGGGTGCGGGTCGACGGATGCCCGGGGGTCAGGTCGAGGAGCGGCCGCGCGCTAGGTAGGCCGGCCGGTGGGGTCGCCGGAGGTTTTGGCGATGGGGTCCCGGTTGGGGGTCGCTCCACCATCACCCGGGTCGCCGAGCCGGGTCGGGCCAACAGGTAGCCCTCGCCGGCGAGCTGGTCGTACGCGGCGACGACGGTGCCGCGCGACACCCGCACCGAGGCGGCGAGGGCGCGCGTCGAGGGTAGGGCCTCATCGTGGCGCAGCGTTCCGTCGAGGATGGCCCGCCGGAGGGCCGTGGCCAGCTGCGCCGCGAGGGGGAGCGTGGCCCCGCGGTCGAGCAGGATCGGCAGCTCGTGTGCGTTCATGATCGGTCCTTGTTCTTGTGGTGCTCCGGGGCGCCGCGGCGCCAACTGGTCTACTCGTCGGCGCGATAGGTGGCTCTGTCGTTGATCCACTGTGTCCCCGATCCTAGTAGCATGCCCCACACCAGCCAGCCCCACGAAGACTCGAAAACCGAATCGTCACCTGCGGGCCTCGCCGCCGTCGCGCTGCCGGGAGCCCGGCCCGACGTCACGTTGCCGGCGGCAGACGTGCCTTCGGCGGACCTGCCCATCACCGACCGCACCCGCGTCACCCGTTCCCCCGAGCGCCAGCGCACCGACCGCGCCGAGCTGTACCGCATCCTGGACGACGCCCTGGTCGCCCACGTGGCGATCGTGCGCGACGGCCTGCCGCTGGTGCTGCCGATGGGTTTCGGCCGCGGCGGCGATGCCATCTATCTGCACGGCTCCACCGGCAGCGGAATCTTCCGAATGATGGCATCCGGCAGCCCGATCTCGGTCACGGTGACCCACCTCGACGGCCTCGTGTACGCCCGGTCCCTGTTCGACAGCTCGATGAACTACCGCAGTGCCGTGGTGTTCGGCACGGCCACGATCGTCGCCGACCCGGCCGAGAAGACCGAGGCGATGCGCATCGTCTCCGAACACCTGATGCCCGGCCGCACGGCCGAGGTGCGCCCGATGACAAAACGCGAACTGGCCGCCACGCTCGTGCTGCGCCTGCCGCTGGACGAGGTCAGCGTGAAGGTGCGCGCGCACGGCGCCTCCGAGGAGCCCGACGACGGCGAGGACCGCTCCGTCTGGGCCGGCGTGCTGCCGCTGCGGCCGACCGCCCTGGCGCCGGAGACCTCGCCGCTCACCGCACCGGGCACGCCGGTCTCGGCCGCGGCGACCGCGTACGCCGCCCGCATTGCTGGCGCGGCCGATGCCGCTGCCGCCCAAGCGGAGCCGGCCATGGCTGCTCGGATGCCATAGCCGGTGAGCGGCGCCGGCGGCGCGCATCCGGCTCAACTGTGCCCCGTGCGGACAATTGTTACCGGCGCACCGGGTGCAATTGTCCGCACCGGCAACAGTTGCGCGGCGGTGTCAGCTGGCGCCCGCGCCCGGCACGCTGCGGCGCGGTCGGATTGACGCACGTCGATCCTCCCTCCATACTGACTATATCGACATCCGTCTATATCGACCAGGGATGGGACCACGTATGACCGAGAAGACCGCGACCGAGAAGTCCGCCATCACCGAGCAGGTAAGAGAGCGCTACGCCGCGCAGGCCCTGCAGGTCACCGATGTGAGCAGCAGCGGCTCCTGCTGCGGCACGCCGCTGGAGACCAGCGCCGTTTTCGGCTCGGTGCTGTACACCGGCGCGGAGTCCACCGAGGTGCCCGACGAGGCGATGCTGGCCAGCATCGGCTGTGGCAACCCGACCGCGGTGGCCGACCTGCGCGAAGGCGAGACGGTGCTCGACCTCGGCTCCGGCGGTGGCATCGACGTGCTGCTCTCCGCCCGCCGGGTGGGCCCTACGGGGTTCGCCTACGGCCTCGACATGACCGACGAGATGCTGGCCCTGGCCCGCGCGAACGCCGCTAAGGCCGGCGCCACGAACGTCGAGTTCCTCAAGGGTTTCATCGAAGAGATCCCGCTGGCGGATGCGGCGGTCAACGTGATCATCTCCAATTGTGTGATCAACCTCTCGGCCGACAAGAACGCCGTCGTGGGCGAGATGTTCCGGGTGCTCACGCCCGGCGGCCGGCTCGGGCTCTCCGATGTGGTCGCCGAGAACCAGCTCAGCGAGAGCGAACGCATCGAGCGCGGCTCCTACGCGGGGTGCATCGCCGGGGCGCTGTCCGACGCGGAGTACCGTGTGGCGCTGGCGGCGGCGGGCTTCACCGACATCAGCGTGGACTTCACCCACGAGGTGGCCCCGCAGATGCACGGTGCCATCATCAAGGCCGTCAAGCCGAGTTAGCCGGCTGCCGTCGCGCCCGGTCGTTGGTCGAGCTTGTCGAGATCTGGTGAGGGGCGTGTGTGTCGTGGTTGCGTCGACAGGGTTGGCTCGCGGGGTCTCGACAGGCTCGACCGGCGGGATGGTCGCGCCCGTGTGTAGGCGCGCTCAGTCGGAGCCGGGCAGCCCCAGGAACTCGATCGCGGCATCCCGGAACGCCCGGGAGGTCGGCGCATTGAAGTGGTTGCGGCCGGGGATCTCGAAGAACGCGGCCCGCGGGGTCGCCTCGGCCAGGGCGCGGGACGCCTCCAGGATGCGGTCCTCACTGCCGGTGGCGAAGAGCACCCGCTGCTCGGGCGCATTAGCCGCGTGCGGCTGGGGGCCGTCGCGCATCCCCTCGACCAGCGCGATGAGCGCTTCGAGGTCGTTGTCGCGGATGGCGCCGGCCATCTTCAGGTAGGCGGCGGTGAGTTCATCCGTCACCGGCACGCCGTCGCGCACCAGAGCCCGCGCCTGGTCGACCCGGAACCGGGTGAGCGGGTCGCCGTCGGGGATGCCGCCGAACACGGCGCGGTCGATGCGGGTGGGCATGAAGCGGGCGGCGTGCCAGCCGACCCGGGCGCCGAGCGAGTAGCCGACGTAGTCGACCTCGTCGAGCATGAAGGTGTCGAGCACGGTGAGCACGTCGGTGACGAGCAGGTCCATCGAGTACGCGTCGGCGGAGTGCGGCTTGTCGCTCTGCCCGTGGCCGCGCTGGTCGATCGCGATCACGTGGTAGCCCTCGCGCACCAGGTCGCGGATCCAGCCGGTGGCGTGGAAGTTCGCCAGCGCGCTGGACGCGAAGCCGTGCACCGCGAGCACGGTGGGGGCATCGGGGTCGCCGAATTCGTAGGTGGCGATCTGCACGTTGTCGGGGGCGATGACGGTGCGGGCGGGCGGGGCTGGGGGAGTATGCATCGGTTCTATTCGACCACACGACCGGGGGCGGGTCAGCCGAGTCGGGTGTCGGCGTCACTGGTGATGCGCAGCCACCGGTACCCGTACGGGTCGAGTCGCAGCGTTACCTCGCCGTCGTCGATTGCAGTGACGCCGTTGTGCAGCATGTCCACCAGCCGGGAACCCGGAGCGACGTCGGGCAGCGTGAGGGCGAGCTCCACGGGTGCGTTCGCGAAGTTGTGCACCGCCAGCATCGAGCCGATGTCCGCCCGCACAAGGTGGGCGAACACCCGGTCGTCGCCGTGCTTGAGGATGGTCAGGTCGCCCCAGCCGATCTCGGGGGAGTTGCGGTAAGCCTGAATCAGGGTGCGCATGAAGTGCGCGAGCGAGTCCGGGTCGCGGCGTTGAGCGGCGGCGTTCACCCACTCCGGGCCGAACGCTCCGGTGACAACCGGCGTCACGAGCTGATCGGCGGGCGCTCGCGAGAACCCGGCGTTGGGCCCGTCGGTCCATTGCATCGGTGTGCGCACCGCGTACCGGTCTTTCACCGCCAGGTTCTCGCCCATGCCGATCTCCTCACCGTAGAACAGCACCGGCGCGCCCGGCAGCGAGAACATCAGGCTGTACGCCATACGGATGCGCCGCGCATCGCCGCCCAGCATCGTCGGCAGCCGGCGCCGGATTCCCCGGTCGTACAGCCGCATGTCGGGGTCGGGTGCGAACGCGTCGAACACCTCCTGCCGCTCGGCGTCGCCGAGCTTGTCGAGGGTGAGCTCGTCGTGGTTGCGCACGAAATTTCCCCACTGGCAGTCGGCGGGCAGCTCCGGCCGGTCGGCCAGCGCTGTGGCCAGCGGCCGGCAGTCCTCCCGCACCATCGACAAGTAAATGCTCTGCATCACGACGAAGTCGAACTGCATCTGCAGTTCCCGCCGCTCGCCCGCACCGAAGTAGGCGAGCTGCTCCTTGTGGCTGAGATTCACCTCGCCGAGCAACATGGCCTCGCTGTTGCGCCGGGCGAGGAACCCGGAGATATCGGCGAGGTAGTCGTGCGGGTCGGGCAGCGGTTCGTCCGAGGCATCCGCGTCGGAGTCCTCGCCGCCGGCCTCGGACTTGGCCTCGATAAGGAACGGCACCGCATCCACCCGGAAGCCGGACACGCCCAGCTCGGTCCAAAAACCCACGATGCGGGCGATCTCGTCGCGCACCGGAGGGTGCGCGATGTTGAGGTCGGGCTGGTGCTTATAGAAGTTGTGCAGGTAGTACTGCTTGGTCTTCTTGTCGAACTCCCAGATGCTCTTCGCATCATTCGGGAACGCGGAGGGCTGGTCCTTGGTGGGCGGGTCGTCGCGCCACACGTAGAAGTCCCGGTACTTCGACTCGGTGCTCGAGCGGGAGTCCAGGAACCACGGATGCTGGTCGGACGTGTGGTTGATCACCAGGTCCATCACCACCCGGATGCCGCGGTCGCGGGCGGTGCGGATGACCTCGACGAATTCGCCGAAGTTGCCCAGCCGCGAATCGATCGCGTAGAAATCGGTGATGTCGTAGCCGTCGTCCCGGCCCGGGCTGGAGTTGAGCGGCATCAGCCACAGGCAGGTGATGCCGAGCTCGGCGAGATAGTCGATGCGCTGGGCCAGGCCGCGCATATCGCCGCAGCCGTCGTCGTTGCTGTCGAGGTAGCGTTCGACGTCGAGGCAGTAGATCACCGCGTTCTTCCACCAGCGGTCGCTGGTGTCCGAGATCCTCATGCCCCCACCGCCTTCGCCGTGAGCGCACTGGTGAGTTGGGGCAGCACCCGTTCGCCGAACGCATCCAGGAATCTCTGTTGCTTCCGGCCCACGTGGTGCAGGTAGATGTCGTCGAAACCCAGGCCGGCCAGCTCGGCCAGCTTGTCGGCATGCCAACCCAGGTCGCTGTTGATCAGTACGGATGCCCGCAGATCCTCCGCGGCGACGTGCTTGGAGATCTCGTCGAAGTTCTCCGGGGTGTCGATGTCCCACGGCACGGGTGGGTCGAAGGCGTTGGTGCGCCACTGGTCGTGCGCGATGGCGAGGGCTTCTTCGTCGGTGCTCGCCCAGCTCAGGTGAATTTGCAGGGCCCGTCGGCCGGTGCCGCCGGCCTGCTCGTACGCATCCAGCACCCGCCGGAGTTTCTCGGGCGGCTGGGCCACGGTGACCAAGCCGTCGGCCCAGGAGGCCGCCCAGCCGGCGGTCTCCGCCGACACGGCCGCGGCCACCAGCGGCGGCGGGGTGTCCGGCCGGCTCCACACCCGGGCCCTGTCGACGCTGACGTGGTGATCCAGGCTGACCTCCTCGCCGTTCAGCAGAGCCCGCATCACCTTTACGCACTCCTCCAGGCGGGCATTGCGCAGGTCCTTACGCGGCCAGTGTTCGCCGGTGATGTGCTCGTTCACGTTCTCGCCCGAGCCCAGCGCTGCCCAGAACCGGCCGGGGTACATCTGGCCGAGCGTGCCGATCGCCTGCGCGATCACGGCCGGGTGATACCGCTGCCCGGGGGCGTTCACCACCCCGAACGGCAGGTCGGTCGCTTCCAGGGCTGCGCCCAACCACGACCAGGCGAAACCGGACTGGCCCTGCCGCACGCTCCACGGCGCGATGTGATCCGAGCACATCGCCGCGGTGAAGCCCACCTCTTCGGCATGTTTCACCGCGGCCAGCAGTGCGCGCGGGTCGATTTGCTCGTGGGATGCGTGAAATCCGATCACGGCCGTGCCCTTCTCTGGGGAACTGCCCGCGGCGCCGACGGCTCGGGACTGGTTGCACCATGCAAGCAGACCTCGTCGGCCGGTTCAAGCCCCCGGCTTCGTGGCCCGCCCGGAGCTCACTGCCACACCGGGCGAAGTATCCCCGTCGTCGGTTGCCGGCCGAGTTGCCGCATACTGCCCCTTCCGGCCCGCTGAATGGGCACCTTCCGGCACGTCGCGGGTGCCGGTGCCAGGCGGGCGCTACAGGTGGTCGTGCTCGGCGTGCGCGCGGGGCACGACGGGCACCGCCAGTGCCGGGAAGACCGCCGCCACCGCGAACGTCAGCGGATAGCCGACCACCCCGATCAGGGCGCCCATCAGCGGTCCGACCAGGGACGCGGCGACGAACTGGCCGGTGTTCTGCACCCCGAGGGCCTTGCCCGACCAGCCCGGCCCGGCCATTTCCGCCACCGATGTGAACGCCAGCCCGTTCGGCGCCACGGTGCAGGTGGTCGCGAGCACGAACACCACGGCGGCGGCGCCCCAGTGCGCGGCATCCACCGCGGCCAGCACCAGCAGCACGCTCGCCACACTCACCGCCACCCAGCGCAGCGGCCGCACCCGGCTGCCGACCCTGTCGCTGACCACACCGATCACGATGCGCCCGATCGCGCCCACGAACTGCGCGGCGCCCACCAGCACGCCGGCGGCGAGCGCATCCCAACCCTGGTCACTGACCAGCCAGACCAACCCGAACGTCGAGATGGTGAACTGCGGCACTACCAGCAGAACGGATGCCGCGTGGATCCGCCAGAGGAACCCGCTGGACCGGTACGGGTTGCCGGCTCGCATGGACGGGGTGCCGGCGCGCGGGGCCGGCCGGGGCGGGTTGGCCATGCCGATCGCGCACGCCACGGCCAACACCGCGGTGAGCACGAACGACACGAACAGGGCCGCACCCACCCCGGCATCCGCAGCGATCACCGGGATGGTCACGGCCGCGATCGTCACGCCTAGTGGCTGCGACATCTGCCGGATGCCCATGGCCAGGCCGCGCTTGTGCTTGGGGAACCAGCCCACCACTATGCGTCCGCTGGCGGAGTTGGTGCTCGCCGACGCCATGCCGCCCAGCAGCAGGAACACGCCCAGCGCGAGGTATCCGTCGGCGAGGATCGCGCCGCCGGCCGCGAGGGCGGTGAGGATCAGGCCGCCGGTGATGACCCATTTCTCGCCGATGCGGTCGGCCAGGGCGCCCCAGAGGATGAGGGTGAGCACCATGCCGAAGGTGGGGATCGCGGCGAGCAGCCCGGCCTGGGCCAAGGAGAGGCCCCGCTCGGTGTGCAGCAGGGGGATGAGGAACGCGGGGGCGCTGACGAAGACGGTGCCCGCCGTCTGTGCGGCAACGCCGAGGGCGAGCACGACCCAGGCGCGGGCGCTGATGGTCGGTGTCGCGGCGGTGGCGGTGGCCATGGGGTCTCCTCGGTGTTCCTGCCATTTTGCCGGATGCCGCGCTCGCCGCTCGCCGGCGCTCGCCGCTGCACCGGGCCAACTGTTGCCGAAACGGACTTCTGCACCCGGTGCGCCGGACGCAGATGTCCGCACGGGCAACAGTTGTGCGCGCCGGCGCGGGTTTGCCGCGCGGCGGGCCGGGCGCACGCTCATCCGCTGTGCGCCGCCACCCACAATGGGGGTGCCGCCGGGGCCTGTCCGGTCGCTAACCTCGAACCACCGAACGTGGTGGGTGCCCCGCCCGCACCGCTCCCTGGATGGTCTGCACGCCCCGAAGCGGCGCACATCCGTGTGGTGGTCCCGGCGCGACCGCCCCGCCCACGCGGTCTCCCTGGCGCAGCCGCGTCCGGGCGCGTCCGAAGGAGCAACGTGACCCTGCACCCACCCGCGATGCGCAACCGCATCGCTGCTCAGCTGGTCATCGAACACCTCCTGTCCCGCCAATCCGCGGTGCCGCCGCGCACCAGGGTGGCCCGACTGTTCGGCCAGTCGCCGCTCTGCCCCGAGAGCGTGAGCTGGTACCTCGGCGCGCAGGGCGAGATCACGGTCGGCAAGATGCTCGCCACCCTGCCCCCCGACTGGACTGCTTTTCACGCCGTGCCGATCGGTAAGAACGACACCGACATCGACCACATCCTGGTGGGCCCCGGCGGCATCTTCACCATCAACACCAAGCACCACTGCGGCAAACACATCTGGGTGGGCACCCGCACCGTCACCGTCTCCGGCCACAAGAAGGCCTACCTGCCCGCCGCCGAGCACGAGGCCGAACGGGTCACCACGGTGCTGCGTGAGCGGATGCCGCTGGTCGCACCGGTGCAACCGGTGATCGCTCTCGTCGACCCCAAGCAGATCACCTTCCGCGACAAACCCGTGCAGGTGAAGGTGCTCGATGCCCGCACCTTACGCCGGTGGCTGCTCAAGCTGCAGCCGGTGCTCAGCGACGAGGAGATCGCCGAGGCCGTGGTGATCCTGGACAGCCCGGCCACTTGGCGCCAGCATCCGACCCCGGCCCCGGCGGATGTGATGACCCGATTCGCGGCGCTCGACGGGCAGGTGCGTCGGGCCCGGGTCCGCCGGGTGTTCTGGGCCGCCACCGGAACGACGGCGCTGTGCGCGGGCTCGGTGGGCGGAGCGCTGCTCGCGGCGCAGGCCCTGCTGGCCGGCTGAGGCGGCGCGAGACCGCGAATGCGGCGTCAGACCGGCTGCTAGCGGATAGTCAGCCGGCGTCAGCCCGGCCGTCGCCAGGTGCTCACGGCCGTGGCGGCGAGCACGCCGACGACGTAGGCGACCAGGTCGAGGGCGTTGAACGTGGTGCCGAGCAGGTACCGCACCGGCGCGAAGAGCTCGGCGAGGCTGCTGGGCACGCCGGTGAGCTGTAAGAGCTCCACGGCCACGCAGATCAGGATCGCGACGGCCGCCACCTGCCGGCTGGGCGTACGGACCGCGATAATCGACACGATCAGGTACACCAGGACCGCATAGAGCGCGTCGCCGACGAAATCGCCGACGATGCCCTCGGTCAAGAAGTGCACGACCAGACCGGTGGGCACTATCAGCACGCCGATCGCGGCCAGCTTCAGCCGGCGGTTGCGGAAGCCCAGGTTCCGGGCACCCTGGGCGGCCTCGGAGTCGCCCATCGCCTGCGGGTGCTCGTCGTCCAGGAATTCCGGCTGCAGGTCACCCCCGTGCGACATGTGGTGCGTCCGATCCATATGCTGACCGTACCGTGTGCCGAAGCGTCGACGAAAGCAGGATGCGTTCGAATGGTTTGCGGGTGGACCGGCAGCAGCCGCACCCCTCGCCTGTGTCGGCGGCCACTGCTACCGTGCTGGCATGACCCCCACCTCTGAGTCGGGCGGCGCCGTCCCGCCCCTGATCGGCTGCGTGTTCGTGGGCACCAGCCTCGACGGCTTCATCGCCCGCGAGAACGGCGACTTCGACTGGCTCGTCGCCGCCGGGGACGCCCTGGGCGAGACCGGCTACGACGAGTTCTTCGCCAGCGTCGACGCCCTCGTCGTAGGCCGTGCCACCTTCGACACCGTGCGCGGCTTCGTCGACTGGCCCTATACCGGCAAGCGGGTGCTCGTGCTCAGCCGCACCCTGCTGCGCAGCTTCGACGCCGAGGACGAGCCGGACACCACCGCACACGCCACGCTCGACGACGTGATCGCCACCCTCGTCGCAGAGGGCCGCCGCCGGGTATACGTCGACGGTGGCCGCACCATCCAGAGCTTTCTGCGGGCCGGGCTGATCCGCGAAATCACCATCACGCGCGCCCCGGTGCTGCTCGGCACGGGCATCCCGCTGTTCGGCCCGCTCGACGGCGACGTGCACCTGCGGCACGTGGGCTCCCGCGAGCTCGGCGCGGGCTTCACCCAGTCCAGCTACGAGGTGCTGCCCAGCAGCTAGCGGATGTCTCGTCGGTCGAGCGTGTCGAGACCTGGTGACCGGATCTGCGGGCCACAGCCTCGTGTGGGGCTGTCGGCTTGCGAGGTCTCGACAAGCTCGACCAACGGGTGGGCGCGCCTTGAGGTTGGCTTACGGGGTCTCGACGGGCGCGACGGGCTCCACCAGCGGGGGAGTGCCGGTGCGGGCCAGCCACTCACGCAGCTCGGCCAGCGGCACAGCCGAGCAGTACAGGTGCCCCTGCACCGCGTCGGTGCCGATCTGCGCCAGCAGCTCCTGCTGGTCCAACCGCTCCACACCCTCGGCGATGGTGTCGATGCCCAGCTTCGCGCTCATCTGCACGATGGCCTCCACCACCGTACGGTCCACCGAGTTGCTCAGCGCACCGGACACAAAACTCGCGTCGAGCTTGACCACCGAGATCGGCAGCGACCGCAGCGTCGCCAGGGACGAGTACCCGGTACCGAAGTCGTCGATCGCCACGCGGATGCCGTGGGCGGCGAGGGCCTTCAGCCGGTCCACCGCCGCGATCGACTCCAGCACCACAGTCTCGGTGAGTTCGAGCACCAGACGTTGGGCGGGCAGCCCGCTGTCGGCCAGGCACCAGAGCACGGAGTCCACGAAGTGATCGCTCTCGAGCTCCCGCGCGGAGATGTTCACGTTCACCGTCATCGGCACGCCCGGCCGGACCTCCGGCCAGGTCACGGCATCCGTGCAGGAGCGCCGCAACACAAACGCGCCGATGCCCAGGATGGCACCGGAAGTTTCGGCCAGCGGGATGAAGTCGCACGGCATCAGCATGCCCCGCTCCGGATGCCGCCACCGCACGAGTGCCTCGGCTCCGGTGCAGTGCAACTCGGGCAGGGACACGATCGGCTGGTAGTGTACCTCGAGCTGGCCGCCACCGGCGGCCCGGCCCAGCTGCCGCTCGAACGACACCAACGCTGACTCATTCTGCAGAAGTCCCGGCTGGAACAGCTGTACCTGGCCCTTGCCGTGGGCCTTGGCGGCGTACATGGCCACGTCGGCCTGGTGTACGAGCTCATCGAGGTTGGCGCCGGGAGCGGCCGTGGCCACCCCCACGCTGGCGCCCACCCGGCAGGGCCGTCCGTCCACGATGATGGGCGCGGCCAGCGACCCCACCATGCGTTGCGCAATCGCCTCGGCGGCGGCAATCGTGGTGCCGGTGAGCACCACCGCGAACTCGTCTCCGCCCAGCCGGGAGCAGATGTCCTGCGGCCGGGTGCAGTTCCGCAGCCGCTCGGCCACCTCGGTGAGCACGGCGTCGCCGGCACGGTGCCCCATGTGGTCGTTGACGTCCTTGAAGTCGTCAAGGTCGAGGAACAACACGTGCAGACCCTCGGTGGTGTCGGTGCGAGCGAGGAGGGCACCGAGCTGGGAGGTGAAGGAGAGCCGGTTGTCGAGTCCGGTGAGGGTGTCGTGCTGCGCCTGCGCGGTGAGCTGATGGTGCGAGCGGCTATTGCGCAGTGCCAGGTTCACCTGGTTCACCAGGCTGCGCACCGACAGAATGGTGCCCTCGGGAATCCGCTTCGGCGCCCCGACGAGCAGCCACGCGTCCTCCTCCTGCTCGGTGAGCGACACGCACTCCCAGAGCAAAGGCAGGCCTGCCGCATCGTCGAGCGGACCGGTTCGCATGATTTGCGCGTCGCCGTTGGTCCCGATGGTCCGCAGCACGTCGCCGGGAAATGACGTTGGCGGCGGCACGATGAAGTCTCCGGTGTGGGCTCCGACCAGCAACAGCTCCTCGTGGCGCACGACCTTGACCACCCGTAACCCGGGGGTGGTGGCACCGAGCTCGCCGGCGGTGGTCCAGGAGAGAAGGCGGATGGCGTTGGCGTCGGTCATGCCGAGCAGCCTGGAGCCGGTCTCGGTGAGTGCCTTGTCGCGTTCGATGGCCCAGTCGTTGGCCTGCAGCACGGTGCGCAGCTGTTCCGCTACCAGGATAATGAGCAGCATGATGGAGATAGTGGCGGCCTGGCGAGCCATGTCGGGGGCGGTGGGGTGCCCAGGCGTCAGCGGCCAGAGCACCGTGATGGTGAGCACCGCAACCGTGTAGAGCGCGCCGCGAATCGCGGACCGCCACGACGTGCCGTAGAGGGTGCGCAGCCAGGCGGCGGCGAAAAAGACCGGGGCTGCCGCCAGAGGCACCGGCCCGGCCAGGGCGAACGCCGTGAGAGCGAGGGCATCGAGAACCTCGAGGGCGAACGGCACCCGCTGCCGCATCAGGCTGTATATCCACGAGCCGATCAGTGCAACTGTGGACACGGATGCCAGCAGCAGGTCCAGCCGGCTTGCGGTGACGTTGGGGATGATGCCGGGCAGGCTGAACACCACCGACAGTAGCGCCAACCAGGTGAAGAGCCACCGAGTGCCCTCCAGCACTCCAGCGGGTCGGTCCAGCAGCGCGGATCCGAACGTGGTCATCCTGTGACCGGCTCTGTTCAACGTGGATCGTTCCCCGACTGCGACCATCTGACTGCTTTCTTTGGATCGTGTCGGAGCAGCACCTGGTGGCGGCGGCGACACATACCTTGAACGTACCAGTGAGTCGCTCTCACTCTTGACGGATGACGGTGCCCGAGCCGTGCGGGTTGCGGCACCGCCGTCACTCAATTGCGGACATCCCCCCTTCGTGGGCGCTGCGACGGCGGGAAGTCCGCAAATGAGAATGCAGACGTGGTCAGCGCGCCGCGAGGGTGGTCAGCAGCGCGGCCGGCAGCTCGGGGTCGGGCACGGTCACGGCGAACAGAGTGCCGTTGTGTCGCTCGACGACGATGCCGGGGCCGCTCGTGAGCACCACGGCCGAGCGGCCGGGCAGGACCCGGTAACCCCAGCCGCCCCATTCGAGCGGGCGGATGGTCTCGGCCCGCGCCGAGGCGACCTGGTCGAGGGCGATCTGCTTGATCGGCAGCCGCAACAGACTCGAGACCACCCGCAGCCCCCGACGGTCCACGCTGACTCGCAGTCGGGCGAAGGTGAGGCAGATGCCGGCCGCCAGCAGCAACGTGAGGACCCCGCCCGTGCCGGCGCCGTCCTCGAGGATGCTGAAGACTGTCAGTCCGACCGCGCCGAGTGCCAGCCCGCCGGCCAGCCAGAGGAACATCGGCACGGTCACGGTGGTGAACCAGGCGCCGGACTCGGTGGCGCCCAGCGGGACCGAAGTCGGGCCGGCGGTTGCCGCCAGCTCGCGGCGGTGCGGGCGGCGCGGTGACAGCGCGAAGGGGATCAGCCCGTAGCCGAGGGCCAGCACCGCGAACAGCGGCCAGGCGCCCGCCTCCGGTTCGGCTGAGCCGGTGGCGATGACTAGGCCGGCGACCACCAACCAGACGCCGGCTGCCAGACCCGCGGCGCAGCCGGCCGCGAGCACCAGGCCACGACGGATGTCGGCCGCGGCGTCGGAAAGGGCGACCAGCCCCGCCAGAGCGGCGAGGAGCGCGATGGTGCCCGTGATGCCGATCATGACCTCGGTGCCGGCGGTCGAGGTGATCTCCGCGCCGTTCCACTGCTTGGGCAGCACGGCCGGCAGCCGGTCGTACCAGAGCGTGGCCGTCAACGAGATGGCGACCACCGGCAGCCAGAGCGTGGCGGCGGCGAACCGTTCTCGCCCGGTGGCGTGCGGGGTGAGCGCGGGTGTGGCCTCGGGGATGGTTCGGGTGGGCATGGTCAGCCTCTCGTCTGGATCAGGGTGAGGACGTCGGGCAGGGCGACCCCCATTTTGCGCGCCTCGGCGAGCAGCGCGTCGGCGAGTTCGACGAGGCGCACGGTGCCGGCGCCCGCATCCGCTCGCACAGAGGCGCCACGGCCCTGGCGCATCTCGAGGATCCCGTCGTCGCGCAGCTGGGCGTAGGCGCGCAGCACCGTGTGCATGTTGATGTCGAGCGCGCTGGCCAGCTCCCGGGCCGGCGGCAGCCGGGTGCCCGGCGCGAGCGTGCCGTCGGCGACGCCGGCTCGCACCTGCACGGCGAGCTGCTCGGCAAGCGAGACCGTCGAGGCCGGATCCACACGAAACAACATGTTTGCAATGTTAGTAGAACAATGCCGTTGTGTCGAGGGCTGCGGCGGCTGGCGCACCTCTCAGGAGGTCTCGACAGGCTCGACCGACGAGCAGGCGATCAGGTGATCAGCCGACTAGGCGGACAGTGGCGGCTGCGGAGCCGGCGGTTCCTGCTCGGTCTTGAACCCGATCGCCTTGTGGCTGCCGTCGCAGAAGGGCTTGAGCGTCGACACCCCGCAGCGGCACAGCGCCACGGTCTTGCGCCGCGGCGGGATCACCTCGCCCGACGGGGTGAGGATCTCGAAGGTGCCGCGCACCAGCAGCGGGCCATTCGGGTACGCGGTGATGCTCACGGGCTCGTCCGCACCGGCAGCGGGCTGATCGGCCCACTGGTCGTCCCACCGAGTGGCGGGCTGCTCGTCGGGCTCGGTCATGCCGGCAGGCTCGCGGTGTCCGCAACGCGCAGCGTCGACGTGCCGGCGGTCCAGGCGTCGAGCTGCTGGGTGCCGGCCAGGCCGTCCACGAAGAGGCCGGACGCCGCCCCGAAGAACACGTCCTCGAGCAGCTCGGGTTCGTCGGTGGCCAGGGAGCCGGCCAGGTCGCGGGCCGCGATCTGCTCGTGCACAGCATCCGCTTCGACGTGCTCGTCGAAGTAGAAGGTGACGTCCTTGTCGTAGCCGAGCCGGCGGAAACCGTTGCCGTAAAGCCGGTTGGGCTGGGACGAGGTCATCTCGAACGCGGCGAGGTGCCCGGCGATGGCGCCACGCAACCGCCGGTGGGAGCCGAACATCGTCATCATGTTGCTGGAGGCCAGCGTGATCGCCGGCACCACGTCGACGTAGTGACCGTTGGTGGCGTCCAGGCCCACGCCGCGCATCGTGCGGGCGAACAGCTCAGAGTGCATGCGGTCGAACCGACCGCCGCCGTACTCGTCGGCCTGAATCTCGACCAGCGCGGCCTTGGCCCGGCTGCGCAGGCGCGGGATCGCCCAGCTGTGCGGGTCGGCCTCCTTGAGCTGGTAGATCGAGCGCAGGATGAGGAACTCGTGCGCCTGCTCGTCGGTGGCCTTCTTCGCCATGTAACGCGAGACGCTCGGCCCGGTGTCTGACCCGGTGAGCTCGAACAGGGCGGCGGCGACACTCTCCACGCCGGGTGCGGGCAGCTCGGGCATCGGGGCGCGTTCGCGCAGGGCCTTCTCAAACTCGAGTTCGATGCCGGCGCAGAGCGCGAGCACCTCGGGGTGCCATTCCCAGTCGTCGTCGACGCCGCGCAGGCCGCTGTAGCGCAGCTCGTAGGCCAGGAACAGGGCGGTCTGCAGGTCATCATTCTGCAGGATGTCGGCGGTTTCGCCCAGGGCTGCGGCGGTGAGCTCGCGCAGCGTTGTGGCGAGGTCAGTCTCGGCCGCAGTAGGAGAAGTTTTCAGGAGTTCAAGCAGGGCGGCGCTCACCGGACCTCGGGACTGGGGGATTCTCACGTGCCATACCTCGCTCTTATCGACCGGCTCGCACGCCCGAGTGGCGGCGCGGCCAGGGAGTGACCATAGCAGGGGAGGTTGGGAAGGACCCGAGGCTGAAACGGGTTTCGGGGTCCTCCAACGACTCGTCGCCCGTGCTCGTCGCCCGTGCTCGTAGAGACCGCGCGACCCGACCTCGGGAACGTCCCCCTTGCGTCGGTCGAGCTTGTCGAGACCCCGCCGCCGGCTTGACCTCGCCCCAGGGGCGACGCCCATGATGGGGAGACACCCATCAACCCAGAGCCAGGAGCACCATGACCGATGACCTGACCGCCGGCGAATTCCAGGCGATGACCGGACTCACCGCCAAGGCACTCCGGCTCTACGCCGAACGGGGGATTGTGACGCCGGCGTGGGTCGACCCCGGGTCGGGGTACCGCTACTACGCCCGGCAGCAGCTCCAACACGGCGCGACCGTCGATCTCCTGCGCCGCGCCCAGGTGCCGCTGGCTGAACTGGCCTCGGCACCGGACTTCCCCTTCGACCGGTGGCGGCAGACCGTGGCGCTGCGGCGGCACCTGGAGGACTTCTCCCTCGCCGTGGCCGAGAAGATCAGCACTTTCGACGCCGACGACTTCATCGCCCACAGCACTCCCGCCGCCGCCCAAGACTGGGTCGGCATCATCGTCGATCTCGACCTCCCCGAGGATGCCGAGGGCCGCGTCGAGACCTTCACCGGGCTGGCCGTGGACATGCCCGCCATCGAGGTGGGCCTGCGCGACGCACTGACTGACCTCGGGGCAGAGCCGGCCACCGTGTGCTGGACCGCGGTGCCCGACACCGGAGTCCGGAACGCCAGCGGGCAGATGCTCCTGGCCCGCTCCGGCGGGGCCGGCCTCGACTCGGCCGCCCTCGCGCGCATCGAGAAGGCCGTGCACGCGAGCACCGGGAGCACGGTCACCGCGGTGGCCGGCACTCTGCCGCGCCGCGTCGAGGTCACGTTCGCCGCTGCATCCGCCACCGAGCCGACCCCGGTCGACGAGGCCGCCGCCGGAAACCTGCACCTGCTGGCCTTCGAGGAGCACCGCGCCCGGCACCATCTGACCGCGATCCGGCCCACGGCCCGGCAGGTTGTGCACGGGCCGTCGTTGTTCACCGGCGACGGTGGCGGTGCTCCGATGAGCGTCTTTGACGTGCAGCCGGGGTGAGTGCGGGGGCATCCGTGCCGGCTGGCCTGGCGCAACGGATGCCCGATTCGCGTTATGCGGGCACGGCGCCGCTATGCGCGTGGCGCGCCACCCGCATAGCGGCGGGTGACCCGCATACCTCGGGCCGACCGTGGCCTCGACGAGCTCGACCCCGAGAGAGCGCTAGACCGGCACCACCACGTTGTGCCGCCCGATCGGCAGCATCATCGGGCGGCCCGACGTCGGGTCGACCAGCACCCGGCTCGACAGCCCGAAGACCGCCTGCACGGTCTCCTCGGTGAGGACCTCGTGCGGCTCGCCCACCGCGTGCACCCGGCCATCCGCCAGGGCGATGAGGTGGTCGGCGTACCGGGCGGCGAGGTTGAGGTCGTGCAACACCATCACGATGGTGGTGCCGCGGGCCCGGTTGAGGTCGGTGAGCAGGTCGAGCACCTCCACCTGGTGGCTCACGTCGAGGAACGTCGTCGGCTCGTCGAGCAACAGCAGGTCGGTCTGCTGGGCCAGCGCCATCGCGATCCACACCCGCTGGCGTTGCCCGCCGGAGAGTTCGTCGACGGACCGGTCAGCCAACGACGCGGTGTCGGTGGCATCCAGCGCAGCGGCGACGGCCTCGTCATCGAGAGCGCTCCAGCGGGAGAACATCCGTTGGTGGGGGTTGCGGCCCCGGCCGACCAGGTCGGCCACGGTGATGCCCTCGGGCGCGATCGGCGACTGGGGCAGCAGCCCCATCGTGCGGGCCAGCTCCTTGGCGGGCATCCGGTGCACCTGGGTGCCGTCGAGCAGCACCTGGCCACCCCGCGGCACGAGCAGCCGCGACATCGAGCGCAGCAGGGTGGACTTGCCGCAGGCGTTCGCGCCGACGATCGCGGTGATCCGGCCGGTCGGCACGACCAGGTCGAGGCCGTCGATCACGGTGCGGTCGCCGTAGCCGAGGGTGAGGTTCTCCACCGTGAGGGTATGAATGAGTGTCACAGGGAGCCTCCGGCGCGGTTGGTGCGGATGATGAGGTAGATCAGGTACGGCGCCCCGAGCACGCCGGTGACGACGCCCACCGGGAACCGGGTGCCGAACGCGTACTGACCGGCGAAGTCGCCCACCAGCACGAGCAGTGCGCCCACCATCCCGGCCGGCACGAGCAGCGAGACGCCCGGCCCCACGATTCGCGACGCGATCGGCCCGGCCAGGAACGCCACGAACGCGATCGGCCCGGCCGCCGCGGTCGCGAACGCGATCAGTCCCACCGCGGCGACGATCAGAATCACCCGAGACCGCTCTACCCGCACCCCTAGAGCGGATGCGGTGTCGTCACCGAGCTGGCTCATCGACAGGTTGCGGGACTGCCCGAGCAACACCGGCGCGAGCACTACCAGCGCGGCCAGCACCGGCAGGGTCTGCGCCCAGGTGCTGCCGTTCAGGCTGCCGGTGAGCCAGCGCATGGCCACCTGCAGGTCCCACTCGGCGGCCTGGGAGAGCACGTACGCGGTCATGCTGTCGAGCATCGCGGCCACACCGATGCCGATCAAAATCAGCCGGGTGCCGGCCACGCCGCCCTTGTACGCGAGCGCGTAGACGGCCAGCGCCACGGCCAGCCCACACACGATCGCGACCACCGACACCGCGGTCGAACCCAGCCCCAGCACGATGATCGCGAACGCGGCCGCGGCGCTGGCGCCCGAGCTGATACCGATGATGTCGGGGCTGGCCAGGGGGTTGCGCAGCATGGTCTGGAAGGTCACGCCACCCAGCCCGAAACACAGCCCGGCCAGCACGGCCAGGGTCGCCCGCGGCAGCCGCAGCCGGCCCACGGTGAAACCGGCGCCGGGAACGTCCTGACCGAGCATCACGGCGAGCACCTCGGCGGGGGAGTAGATGGTCTGGCCGACCATGAGGCTGACGAGGTAGCCGACGGCGATACCCAGCGCCAGCACGGTGATCACCCGGCGACGACGGATGCCGCGGCGCGCGCGGCTGCGGGCCACCGCATCCGCTGTCGACAGCGGCTTCACGGCAATGGCGGCGCTCACAGCTCACGCACCTTGCGTCGGCGCACGATGTAGATGAAGAACGGGGCGCCGATCAGGGCGGTGATGATGCCAACGTCGATCTCGCTGGGCCGCGCCACGATGCGGCCGAGCACGTCGGCGCCGGTGAGCAGCGCGGCGCCGAGCACCGCGGAGAACGGCAGCAGCCAGCGGTGGTCAACGCCCACCAGCAGCCGGCAGGCGTGCGGCACGACGAGGCCGACGAAACCGATCGGCCCGGCCACGGCCGTGATCGAGCCGCACAGCACGACGGCGCCAAGCGCGGCGGCGGCGCGGGCCACGGCCACGCGTTCGCCCAGCCCCGCGGCGAGGTCGTCGCCGAGCGCGAGCGAGTTCAGCGCCCGGGCGGAAAGGAAGCAGAGCACGAAGCCCACCAGGAGAAACGGTGCCACCTGGCGGATGCTCTCCATCGTGGCGCCGCCGACGCCGCCGATCTGCCAGGACCGCACCCCGCCGGCGATGTCGTTGCGGGGCAGAACCACGGCGGTGACGAATGAGGCCAGCGCCGCGGAGGTGGCCGCACCCGCCAGTGCCAGTTTGAGCGGGGTGGAGCCGCCGCGACCGAGCGACCCGATCGTATAGACGAACACGGCGGTGATGCCGGCGCCGACGATCGCGACCCAAATCATCGACGAGGCGGAGGTGAGCCCGAAGTAGGCCATGCCGCTGACCACGGCCAGTGCCGCGCCCACGTTCACGCCCAGGATGCCCGGGTCGGCCAGCGGGTTGCGGGTCACGCCCTGCATCACCGCGCCGGACATGCCCAGGGCGGCCCCGGCGACCACGGCCAGCAGGGTGCGCGGGATGCGGGTGGCCACCGCGGCCCGGTCGAAGCCGTCGGTGGCGCCGCCGAGCGCGGCGAGGATGTCGTCCCAGCCCACCGCGCGGGAGCCGATGGTGATCGAGGCCAGCATCAGCAGGGCGAGTACCCCGAGCGCGGCGAGCAACCACAACGACCGCAGCCGCTTCGGGCGTCGCACGGTGGCGACGCTCGAAGCGGCTGATGAAGCAGTGGTTGTTGAGGTCACCGAGCGTTGTCGGCCGCCGCGGCGAGCAGGGCGGCGTAGTCGTCGAGGATGTACGAGATCGACAGCGGGGTGGGGTTCGCGGCGGTGCCCATGGGGCCGTCGCCGGAGAGGTTCACGATGGACTTGTTGGCCACCGCGGGAATCTGCGACAGCAGCGGGTCACCCTCGAGGGTGGCGACCAGGTCGGCGCCGCCGTAGGTGACGATGAGGTCCACGTCGCTGAATGCATCCGACTGCTCGGCGCTCACGGTGAGGGAGTACTTGTCGGTGGCGTCGGAGGCCTCGATGATGCTCGGTGCGCTCTCCATGCCGAGGTCGTCGAAGAACATCGTGCGGGTGTCGTGGGTGGTGTAGAAGCTGACCTCGCTGAGGTCGGCCTCGTCCACGTGGGTGAGGAACATCGCGGTCTTGCCCTCGAGCGACGGGTACTTCGCTGCGGTGGCGGCGATCTCGGTCTCGAGTTCGGCGATGAGGTCGTCGCCCTCGGCGGCCATGCCCATGCCGGCGGCGTTCTGCGAGATCATGTCGCGCCAGGAGGTGCCCCAGGCGGTCTCCGGGTAGGCCACGACAGGTGCGATGGCGGTGAGGGTGTCGTAGTCCTCCTGGGTGAGGCCGGAGTACGCGGCCAGGATCACGTCGGGCTTGGTGTCGGCGACGGCTTCGAAGTCGATCCCGTCGGTTTCGTCGAACAGCACGGGGGTCTCTGCATCAAGCTCGTCGAGCTTCTCCTTCACCCAGGGCAGCATGCCGTCGGTGTCGTCGTCGCCCCAGGTGGCGGCGGCCATGCCCACGGGTACCACGCCGAGGGCCAGCGGCACCTCTTGGTTGGCCCAGTTGACGGTGGCGACGCGCTCGGGCTTGGCCTCGATGACGGTCTCGCCGAAGGCGTGCTCGATGGTGACCGGCGTGAAGTCGCCGGATGCGGCCTCGGCGGTGTCGGCGGCGGGGGAGGTGGAGCAGCCGGCCAGGCCCAGGGTGAGCACGGCGGCGGCCGAGAAGGCAATGAGAGTGGATGCGCGGGGCATGGTTTTCCTCGTGATCGTGATGCAGGGGTCAGGGACGGACCGGCGGCAGCTGTGATGCCGCACCCGTCGGCCGTGCGCAGAGGTCCAGTCCGGCGCGGTCGTAAGGGTTGCCTAACCTTACCAGTGCGTTCGCATGCAAAAGCAAGTCGTTTCTGCGCCGGTCGACTCGACCGGACGGCGCTGTATCAATCACCTGACACAGCTGATACTGTATTGACCACTTGGTACAGAAGGGTGCCGCTTATGGGTTTCATCCCGCTCGTCGTCATCATCGCCGCGTTGGCCCTCGTCTGGCTGGCGGTCGCTCGGCTGCGTTCCACCGAGGCGTTCCGGCGCGTCACCGTGCCGGCCGGTTTGGCGCCCAGCCTGCACGCTGCGCGGCGCGCCTTCCGGCGTCGTGCAGCCCTCGCGACCACGGCGGCGGTTGTGGTGGGTGCCCTGGCCCTTGCCGTCGACCACGCGATGCCCGCCGGCTACGACCTGGTTTTCCTCCTGGTCCCCGCCCTGATGAGCCTGGCCGGCCTGCTCGTCATCGCCGCCCTGCCCGGGGTGCCGGTGGCGGAATCCGGTAGTCAACGCAGTGCCGACCTCGCGCCGCGGCACCCCTGGAGTTTCGCACCGGCCTGGGCGCGGGTGCTGCCGGCCACTGCCGGGGTGCTGTTGCTCGGCATGATCGTCGCCTTCGGACTCACGTCTGAGGCGGCCGAGGACGGCCTGTTCCGCGCCATCCGCATCGACAGCGGCGCCTACAGCAGCACCGCGACCCCGTACCCCGGCTGGTACTACGGCGTGCCCGTGCTGCTCGTCACCGTGGCCCTCGCGATCGCGGCCGCGACGGCACTGGCGCGGGTCGCCGCATCCGCCCGCCCCACCCACACGACACTGCGCGAGGCCGACCAGGTGATGCGACTGCTGATCACCCGGGTGATCGTGAAGCTCACCACCGGCACGTTCATCGTTTATCTGGGCGGGCTGATGTTCATGGGTGGCAGGGCTATGAGCGCGGCGAGCGGGCAGTGGTTCGACGGCAGCTACGCCGAGATCCAACCGTGGTTCACGGTGGCGCTCACCCTGTTCTGCGTCGGGCTCATCGTGGTGGGCATCGGTGTGGCTCTGCTGCTGCTGGCCGTACTGGATGCCGTGACGCCGCCGTTCACCGTGCGCCCTGCGACCAGCACCCTCCAGCCCGCCGGACCGACCACGCGCGCATGATCACCATCGACGAGGCCAGCCCCACCCCGCCGTTCGAGCAGATCAGACAGCAGCTCGCCGACGAGATCCTCTCCGGCAACCTCGCGCCCGGCGACAAGCTCGCCTCCGTGCGCCAACTGGCCGGCGACCTGCGGCTCGCCCCCGGAACCGTGGCGCGCGCCTACTCGGAGCTGGAATCCGATGGTCTGCTCGTCTCCAACCGCTCGGGAACCCGGGTGCGCGATGTGACGCCCCTGCCCGCCGAGGCCCGAGCGGCCGCGCGTGAGTACATCGCCGCGCTCGGCGGGCTCACCCTCGCCGAGGCCATCCGTGCCGTGCGGGTGGAGTGGACCGAGCCGATGCCGCCGCAAAGGCTTGCACCGGCGCATCCGTCTGCGTAGCGTCGAAGGATGAAAATCGGATACAAGCTGATCGCTGAAAGCTTCGGACCTCAGGAACTTGTTCGCCAAGCCGTGCGCGCCGAACAGGCCGGCTTCGATTTTGTGGAGATGAGCGATCACTTCCACCCCTGGGTGGAGGCCCAGGGCCATTCACCCTTCGTCTGGAATGTGCTCAGCTCCATCGCCGCCAAGACCACCACCCTCGAACTCGCCACGGGCGTCACCTGCCCGAGCGTGCGGTACCACCCGGCCATCATCGCGCAGGCCGCCGCCACCCTGGCGCTTCTCTCCGACGGTCGCTTCACCCTCGGCGTCGGCTCGGGCGAGCGCCTCAACGAGCACATCGTGGGCCGGGGATTCCCCGGCATCCACGAGCGGCACGCCACCTTCAACGAGGCGCTGGACATCATCCGCCTGCTCTGGAAGGGCGGCTTCCAAAACTACGACGGCAAGTACCTCAAGCTCGAAGACGCCCGCATCTACGACCTGCCCGACGTGCTGCCCACCCTGGCCGTCGCGGTGAGCGGGCCCAAATCCGTGGCGCTCGCCGCCGAGCACGGCGACGGCCTGTTCGCCACCGAGCCCAAGGCCGACCTGGTCACCGGCTACCGCGATGCCGGCGGCACCGGCCCGCTCTACGCCGAGGCGCCGCTCGCCTGGGCGCGCACCGAGCAAGAAGCCGTCACGGCCGCCCACCGCACCAATGCCTGGGCGCTGAGCGGCTGGAAGGTGATGAGCGAGCTGCCGAACCCGGTGAACTTCGAGGCCGCGGCCGCCACCGTGCGCGAGGACGACATCCGCGAGCAGTTCGCCTGCGGCCCGGACGTGGAGCGACACCTCGAGGTGATCGGTGAATTCACCGAGGCCGGCTTCGACCACATCGCCCTCATGAACGCCGGCCCCGACCAAGACGGCTTCTTCGACTTCTTCGAAAACGACCTCCGCCCCCGACTGCTCGACGAAAGCACCCGATGACCACACATGCGCCCCAGGCCGTGCTCTTCGACATCGACGGCACCCTGGTCGACTCCAACTACCTGCACGTCGATGCCTGGCATCAGGCCTTCCAGACCCTCGGCGTCGACGTCGAGGCCTGGCTCATCCACCGCTCCATCGGGCAGGATGCCGGTGAGCTGTTGACCTCGCTGGTGGGGGAGAGGGACGAGGCCTGGATCACCCGCGCCAAAGACCTGCACGCCGAGAACTACAAGGCTCTCGCCCCGCGGCTCAGGCTACTGCCGGAGGCCCGGTCACTGCTCGAAGCCCTGAACGACGAGGGCATCATCGTGGTGCTCGCCACCTCCGCGCCCGAGGATGAGCTGGAAGTCCTGCTCGATCTGATCAACGCCGACGACGCCATCCATGCCACCACCAGCTCTGACGACGTGGATGTGGCCAAGCCCAACCCCGACATCGTGCGAGTGGCTCTCGACCGTGCCGGTGTCGAAGCCCACGAGGCCGTCTTCGTCGGCGACTCGGAGTGGGACATCAAGGCCGCGTCCAGCGCGGGTGTGCGCTCGTTCGGGGTGCTCACCGGCGGCGTCGCCGGAGAGCTGCTCATGCAGACCGGTGCCGAGAGGGTCTTCGCCGGCCCGGCCGACTTCCTCGACCGGCTCGACGAGATGGGCTGGATCGACTAGGCGGGCTGAACCGATCTCGATGCCACGCCCCTCTCCGTTGGTCGAGCTTGTCGAGACCCCGCGGGCCGACCGCGTTCGCAACCAACGGCCGCCCCGGGCCTGACGGCTACGCGCGCCGAAACGTCATTCGCCAGTTCGTCTCCCACGACAGGCCCGCATCGTTCGAAAACGCCTGCTCCCACGTGGGCTGAAGCCCGGTCGCATCCCAGATGAAGCGCACGCGGATGGGCACTCCCTCCAACACGTCCTCCGCCAGGAAGGTTCCGATACCATCCCTGAACGCTCCGCGCACGGGCGTATCGAGTTGCGTGGGGTTACGTCCGTCGAGCCACCAGATGCTCCACTCGCCATCGGCGACGGAGTAGGAGCGCAGCGCCACCGCATGAAAGTCGCCCGACGGATGTCTAAGGAGGTTGTCCTCGAGGTTGCCGTGGCCACCGAGGATTTTGTTCGTGGAGGAGAGCCCCTCGAATGCCGTCCAGGTGTCGGCGCCGACGAAGATCCCGTCCAAGCGTTCGTGGTGAACGGTCCAGTCGCCGATGACGAAGTCGAAGTCGGTCGGCGCGGGGTGGGAAGCGGTGGAGGAGATGAGCGGTCCGTTCAATCGGTGGCGCAGAACTCGGGCAGTGCGACTGCACTATCGACGGCTGCGACGAGCGGATGCTCGATGGAAACAACCCTTCCAGCAGCGATGGTCCTTTGCTATGGCCAATTGTGGGAAGGATCGCCGGACCGGTTCCGGTCGAGCCACCGACCGTCCCGTTCTCGTGCCGTTTTTTGGGCCCCAGCCCCGGCCAGGCCCGGGAGCGGGTCAGGGCTAGTAGAAGAGCGACACCATGCCGCCGACGATCAGTAATCCGAGCGTGATCAGCCCGATGAGCTCACCCGCGCCGAGGCTCATCCGCAGCCGCCGGCCGGGCCTGGCCACCCGCCGCGAACCTGAATTCACGCCGTCAGTCGAGCGCGACAGAACCCAGTGCGGGGAAGTCGGGTGGGGTGTAGTCCATGACGGTGAGCGAACGGATCTCCGGCATGTCCCACGCGCCGGGAACCTCAATCTCTTGGGTCGTCGCGTCCGGATCGATCACGGCAATTTCGTAACCGCCCTCGGCGGAGCCCCAGTACCCGTCCGCATCCTGAACCAGCGCGTCTTCCTTCAGATACAGACGCAGGTCTGACGCGTCTCCGGTGTGGAAGTCGTCCAGCAAGACCCAGACGGACCCGTCACTACGGCGCTCAATGTCGACGGTGCCGTCAGTGGCCGTTGCTTGCGAGACGAACTCCCCGCTGAGCGGTAGCTGCTGTTCGAACGCGCTGAGATCCGACGCCGGGTCATCTGCCGAATCTGTCGCAGAGTCGGAGGCGGTAGCCGGTGGCGGCGAGACCGCATCTGCAGTCGATGTGCATCCGCTCAACACCAACGCGACCGGAAGCCCAACCACGCCAACCCATCGAAGTCCCCATGTTTGCCCCATGCTGTTCACCCTAGAGGTCGGTGCCTCCACAGATACCTTCTGGCTCTGAGATGATCTGAAACTGATACGATCTCTGCATGCACGCATCACTCCCAACCTCGCCCACGGATGCCGCGGCGCAGATCGACTGGACCGCCAACGGCATCGAGACCGAGTTGGGCTGGTCGCTCGCGTTGATGTTCCATGGCTACTCCCGGGCCGGCAGCGTCGCCGTGGCCGATGTCCCAGGCGGTCCCCGCGGCTACCAGGTGCTCGTGGCGATCACGACCGAAGAGCCCACGTCGCAGCTCGCGCTGGCGCACCGGCTCGGCATCGACAAGACCGCGATGACCTACATCATCGATGCGCTCGAGACGGATGCGCTCGTCGAGCGTCGCCCCGATCTGCGCGACCGGCGCATCCGTCAGGTGCACCCCACCGAGGCGGGCCACGCGCTGCTCCGCACGGCCCGCGTGGCTCTCCGCACGGTTGAAGGCGCCCTGATGGGCGGCCTGTCCGCCGACGAACAAACCCAACTGCGGCAGCTGCTGGCCAAGGCCGCTCTCGGCGCCGGCGCCACCGCGGCTTCCCTCCCCGACACCAACTCCGACCTCAACCTTCCGGTGCCGGCCCCGGAGCGATCCCGCCGCCGCCCCCAGCCCACGACAGAAACCGAGACCCGCCCATGACCACATCCGTTCTCGTCGCCGGCGCCACCGGCGACCTCGGCCAGCGCATCGTGCGCGAACTGCTCACCCACGACACCCGCATCCGCGTGCTCACCCGACCGGGCAGCGCCTCGGCCGCCGGCCTCTACGCCGCCAACGACCGCGTCGACATCGTCACGGCCGAGTACACCGACCATGCGGCGCTCACCCAAGCCGTCTCCGGCTCCGACGTTGTCGTGTCGGCCGTGAGTGGCACCCGACCGGTGATCGTGGATGCGCAGCGCGCGCTGCTGGCCGCGGCCGTGACCGCCGGCGTGCCCCGGTTCATCCCCTCGGACTACTCGTCGGATTACCGCCAGATCGCGCTGGGCACCAACCGCAACTTCGAGCTGCGCCGCGAGTTCGCCGCCGACCTCGACGCGGCCCCGATCAAGGTCACCTCCGTTCTCAATGGCGCGTTTGCCGACATGCTCACCGGCACCGCGCCGATGATCGCGTTCGGTCGCCGCAAAGTCATGTACTGGTCCTCGGCCGACCAGATCCTCGACTTCACCACCAAGGACGACGTCGCCCGGGTGGTGGCTCTCGTCGCCCTCGACCCCGACGCGCCCCGGGTCGTGGAGATCGCCGGCGACCGGGTCACCGCGCGTAGCGTGGCCCAGACGATGTCGGAGCTGACCGGCACCAAATTCACGCTGCAGTGGGCCGGCACCACCGGCACCCTCTCGGCGATGGCCAAGGGCGTGCGGCGCCTGTCGAAGAGCGAGGATGCGACCTTCCCCGCCTGGCAGGGCATGCAGTACTTCGTGAGCATGTTCAGCGGTCAGGCCCAGCTGCATCACGTCGACAACGACCGCTACGGGGTCCATGCCTGGATATCAGTGCGGGACGTGCTCGCCGCGCACCTGGCAAGCCAGCCCGAAGTCGCTGCGGCAACCGGCAAGTAGGTCCGTCGCCTGCACGCACTCCTTCTGTAAACGAGAGCGGGGGAGCGCCCGAGATCACCCCTAACGGATCAGCCCAGACTTGAACCGCGGGGAGGCGCCGGGCGGCGCGTACGCAGGTTGATGCGGAACTCGGCGTCTGGCGGAATTCCCTCCAGGTCGACCGGAACGACATCGACGTGCCGATCGGACCGTGCCGTCGCGCGCTCCAGCACGCGCTCCTGCACATCGTCAAGGTCGATTCGCCCGCCGCCTTCCAGCTGCACCACTCGATGAGTGCCCACCACCCGGCCCTCGTCATCAAAGATGGCGAGATCCCGACTGTAGGTCACCTTGGCTTCGCTGCCTGCTCCCGCACTCAGGTCGTGGATCAGACCGAACGCCGAAGCGGTCACCACGCCGTCGACCTGCAGCTGGAACGTGAGATGGTCCGTCGTGAGCCAGACGTTGTTGTCCGTCTCTTTGTTAGGGTTCGGGATCCCCCAGATTCCGCTGGGAGTATTCACCGTCTCGATATAGGCCAGCGCGTATTGCTGACGAAACATTTGGAACCTGTCACCGTCCTGCAGGTGAACGGAGCTCAATTGGATGTGAGCCAGAATCGGGAGGGTGGGGAACTTCGCCTCGTGCGTGGCCCAACCCAGATCTCCCCGCCGAACCAACCAGACACCGTAGAACACATGGGACATCCGAGGACTCCTTCCGAGGCGTGCCACACCGACACGGCGGAACATAGCGCCGTGGTTTTGTGCGGTCAAGCCCCCGCTTCGACGTAGCTCACGGCACCGAATCGACAGGTTTCCGCTTGCGGATGGGGCGGGACGTGACCAGCAGCACCACCCCGAGCCCGAGCCACCACAGCATGGACAGCGGAATCAGAGCCACCGAGCCCAGCCAGAAAATCTCGGGCAGGTCGAGACGTGCTGCCGTCAGGATCGGACCAGCGACCACCACCACAAGCCGGAGGCCGGTGACGATTCCCAGGACGCACAGCCAGATCGGCAGGGCACGGGAGCGCGCCCCGGCGACACTGATGCCCACGGTCCAGACACAGAGCGTGAGGAGGCTCGCTTGGGCGAAACCGTGGATTCCCAACGTCTGAATGGTGAGGTAGGCGGACTCACCCCAGCTGCTGTTCATTCCGTCGATGTAGAGCAACGGCCCCACCGACAAACGCAACACCCCGTGCATGAAGAGAAACGCCGCCGACAGGACTCCGACCGCGCTCAGGCTTCGGCGCGTGATGCTGCTGGCGCGGGGTGCGAGCGCATCCGAGACGGCGAAACTCGCCACCACGAATGCGAGAGCCATGGTGACAAGTACGACCCCGGCCAGAGGGTAAAACTGGGGGTACTGGCGCAGGTAGTCGAGGCTCACCGCGGGGTTGTCGGTGTCATCGAAGCCGAGCACCGGTGGCAGCAGCTCGAGGGTGAACCAGACGATGCCGCCGAGCCCGGCAATGACCACCGTGATTCCACCGGCACGCAACGCTGCCCGATTGGTGTTCGCGGCGATCCCTGCAGCCGCGGTCCCGCTGTTGTCTTCGTTGGATGCGCGCACCGTGCGTTCCTCTGGGTGGCTCCGCGCTGGCAGTGATGGCGAGCCGGTCACGGATCAGTGATGCCCGGAATGGTACTCGCGAGGTCGGCCGCGCGCATGCGGGCTCAGTCGATTCGAGATGCCGCCGACTGAATGGTCTTGGCGAGGTCGCCGGGGCGGCTCCACATCGGCCAGTGGCCTGTCGGGAGGTCGACGACGTCGAGGTGCTCGAGGTTCGCGACCTCGGCGAACATGGCATGGCCTGCTCGGGCCAGCTCCAGCACCTGCGCGCTCGGGAGCGAGCAGCACACCAGGGTGGTTCGCACCGTGCGACGGGCGTCGTTTGTGAGCTCGACGGGCTGACGAAGCACGGGGCCGGGCTCAGGCACCGCCCGGGCCCGAAAACGCTCGAGGACCTCTGCGCTGAGGCCTTCGAGGCTCGCCTGCTGGGCGAGAACGTCGAACGGCGGCAGCGGAAGCTCCTCCATTCCCTCCGGGAGGTCGGGAGCGTAGACGCTTCCCGTCGCCACTGGGCCGGAGTCGACCCACACCACCCGATGGACAAGCTCAGGGTGCCGGTCGAGGACGAGGCTGACGGGGGCGTTTGCGCCACTGTGAGCGACGATGATCGTGGGCCGATCCTCGAACTTCCCGAGTCGAGTGATGGCGTCCAGGATCGCTGCGGCTTGATCGTCGAGGGTCTTCGCCGCACGCTCAGGATCGTCCCCGTCGAGACCGGGCAGAGTAAGCGCGATTGCCCGAGAGAGGTCTGTCTTCAGGTGTTCAAGGACTTCATCCCACGCCCAAGCGCCGAGCCAGTGACCGGCGATGAGAATGATGGTGGGACTGCTCGATGTAGTTGTCATGTCACTACTCTCGTAGGCACTACCGGCAGGTGTATGTCACTATTTGTGTCATGAATTTGATGCGGGCTGAACGGTGAAGCGAACAGAACGACTTCATGCGTTGACCGAGATGCTACGCCGCAACGGATCGCGGGGTTGCTCCGCCGAGCGGCTGGCGAGAGAGTTCGAAGTGTCGGTGCGCACCGTCAAGAGAGACCTCGCTGCGCTAGAGAACAGCGGCGCGCCTCTCTGGTCGCGCCCAGGTCCGGGCGGCGGCTACGGATTGGCCATAGGCGCGTCCCTCCCGCCGGTCAGTCTGTCCCCAGCGCAGGCCGTGGCGCTCATGGCAGCCGTGTCCGCTGCGTCCGATGCCCCCTACGCCGATCTGGCCGCAGCCGGCATCAAGAAGATTCTGGACGTCCTCGATCCCCGAACCCGAGCACGAGCCGACGAGCTGGCCGGCCGAGTGTGGGTCAACGCGCCGACCTCCGCTTCACGAGCAATCAGATCGGCACTGGAGGAGGCGATGGCTGAGCAGCGAGTAATCCGTCTTCGCTACACAGCGAGAGACGGGACCTCGACCACACGCGATGTCGAACCCGTGCTCTTCGCCTCCACAAACGGCCAGTGGTACCTGGTCGGGTGGTGCCGGCTGCGCGACGGCATGCGGTGGTTCATCGTGTCGAGCATCGAACGGGCCAGCGTCACCAAGACGGCCTGCGGCGGTCATTCGATCCAAGAGGTCGGAGAGCCCCCGGCGAGTGCCAGACCGGTGCACGAGCGGGGCTGAGCAGAGAAGGAGCCACAGGGCGAAAACGACACCCGCGGATGGAGTGGAGCGGGGACCATCACCAGCCATAGCCGCTCACGGCGAGGTGTTTAGGCGCCGGCTAATAGAGCGAAATATCCCGGAACATGCTGCGAATGGCCGTTGGCGTTCATAGGAGTCACTTCGATGTGTGCCGGCCCGTCGGCGATCAAGTGCCAGTCCGAGTCCGGGAAGGTGTTGTGCCGTTCCTGCGTGCCAAAATGTCCGGGGCGGGGCAGGTTTTCCAGCGCCCTTTGCAACTGCCGTGGCATGCTTCGCCGGGTGGCGCCCAGCTCTTGCAGGTAGGCGAGACTGCTTCCGGGAAAGTTGGTTTCGGCTAGGAATACCCGGCCGTTGTTCCCGACAACGGTGCGTAGGTTGGTAGCCAGGCTGGCTTGCTGGTCTGGTTTTAGCACATGAAAAACTCCGCGAACAAAAACGTTGGCAGGCCCCACTGACTCCAGCAGGTGCTCTCCAGCACCAGGTTCCGTTGCATCCATAGCCAGGAACTCAACGTTGTGGAGGCCTGCGGCTTCCCGCCTCGCTAGCGCGATGGCGCCGACCGATACATCAATGCCGATAGCCCTCGGGAAAAGACCAGCAAGCCAGCGGGTATTGGTTCCGTTGCCACATCCAATGTCGATGACGGGAAGAGCCGGATTGAAATGGCCCAGGACGGCGTCGGTGTACTGCTCGAGCTCGGTCTGGGATCCGGAGTCCCACAGCACGTCTCCCGAACGGCCGGTGGTGCGGATTCCGCGCCAGTACCCGTCCCACGCCGCTGACGGGTCCTTCGGTGCCCGGGAGGTGAGGCGCACTACCGATGGGACAAGTAGCATTTGCTCCCAAAGCTTTGACATGCTCTCACTCTACTGAGGGTGCGCGAGACTCCTGAGCCTCCCCAGAACCATCTCGGGCGGTAGCGGGCGGTCATAGAAATAGCCTTGTCCGTATAGGCAACCCATCGTCTGCAGCAGAATCGCCTGTTCGGCGGTCTCAATGCCTTCGACGATCGCCTTCAGGCCCGCCGAGTAAATCAGTTGGAGAATGGCAGCAACGAATTTTTGCTGCTGAGGGTCCGATGCCATGTCCTGAATCAGGGAACGGTCGACTTTGACCGTGTCTGCTGGAAGCGTTCGGAGATAGCTGATGGACGAATAGCCGGTGCCGAAGTCATCAATTTGCAGCCCCACACCGAGATCTCGCAGCTCGCCCAAGACCTGTTCTTCCGCCGTTCCCTTCGACATCAAGACGGTCTCGGTGATCTCCAGAACCAATCGCGGCGGAGCCACATGATTCCTAGCGAGCGTCTCCCTGACATCTTCCAGCAGGTCACCGCGCAGCAGTTCGGCGGCGGAAAGATTGATGTGTAGGCAGAAGTCTGTGAGCTCAGGCTCGGTTTCGCTCCAGCGACGCAACTGGGCGACTCCTTCGTGAAGCACCCAACGTCCTAATTCCAGGATCAGGCCGGTTTCTTCCGCGATGGGAATGAAGCTATCCGGCATGATGAGTCCGCGCACCGGATGGTGCCACCGAAGGAGGGCTTCGAAACCTATGACTGTTCCTGAGGCCAATTCAACCACCGGCTGGTAACGCAGCGCCAGCTCGCCGCCGGCGACGGCGTTACGAAGCTCGGCTGTGATGCGTGAGCGTTCACGGACAGAGTCGAGCATGTCGGGGTGGAACAGCTGGATGTTGTTGCGGCCATGCGCCTTCGCCTGGTACATGGCGATGTCAGCATCCCGAATCAGCGACTCAGCTGGATGGCCCGGCGTGCCGATACGCACCCCGATGCTGGCCATCGCCCAGACGGTTTCGGTTCCAACCTGCACGCTGTCCTGAAGCTGCGCCGACGCCCGGTGCGCAATATTCAGGACTTCCTCTTCCGTCGCTTCGATGATGAGGATGGCGAACTCATCCCCACCCAGACGTGCCACGGTATCGACGGCCCGTACGGCGCGCTTGAGGCGCCGGGCAACCTCGATCAGTACTGCGTCACCGGCCCCATGGCCCAGAGCGTCATTGACGGCTTTGAAGGAATCCACGTCCAGCACCAGCACAGCCGGGGGTTTTCCACTGTCCGTGCTGGCCAGGATTGCCTCGTTGATTTGTTCGTTGAGCAGGGTCCTATTCGCAAGGCCCGTCAAGTCGTCAGTCTTTGCCATCTGTTCCAGCTCGGCCTGAGTTTGCCGCAGCATGGCGGTACGGTCAGAAACCTGCTGTTCCAGATTCGAGTAGATGTAACTGAGTTCCTCGGCGAGGAGGTTGACGCCGGTGATCACAGCGTCGATGTCATCCCTCAAGTCAGACGGCTCTATCCGCGCGTCCAAGTCGCCGGCAGCCAACCGGACAACACCCTCCACCAACTGCTGCAAACGAGGGTCATCGGCGTCGACTCCCGAGCTCATATCACCCAAAGACGCACTTTGCGCAGCGCTTCTGCACGCTTAGACACCGGCAGCAAGCCATTTCATGGCTTCGCTGCGCGAGGTAAAGAATTTGGTCGGACACGGCGGAATGTGCACACCGAGAAAGAAATTCGCCAAGACTCGGTCAACAGGTGACTTGCCCAGAAGAGCAATGCGCGAGGCGCTGCAGGGAATAGACCACACGGACCTGGCCTCTCGGCTCACCGACCCGACCGCTGCCATATCGACGAGCATGCCCCGACGTTCGTTCCCGCACGCGTCGTTAACTTTCGCCATCGCGACGTGGGCATCTTCGATCTGAATGTGAGCCCCGGGCTGCCAGCGCAGATGGAGAATTCCATCGACCGTTTCGAGAGTCTCTTTTGCGCCGTCTGCAGCGACCGGACCCATTGCAACGTCCTCCCCCGGGCACGCAGCCGAACCGTTCAGCCACTCCTCAAAGCTACTCGTGTTCAGGTGCTTATCAAATCAATCCCCGACCAATATTCACGGCAGTGTCATCGACGGCGAAGACAGCTTCGCATCGGGCACCAGCCGAGCCTGGGTCGCGTGCCGCTGAAAGGTATCAGCCACGGGGTTGCGTCGCCGGGCCAGGCTCCCCGACGGCGGCTTCGGTACCTGCCCGGCCGCAGCGGGCCGGCCCCCGCCCAGCTCCATTCAGCAGGTTTAAGGTGCAAGCCATAGCCGGCAGAGAGCGTCCGCCGATCGTGGCCCCACGAACCCCCGAAGAGGCAACCTATGGCAGAGAGCGCCCGCCCGGGGCCATGCGCCCAAGAGCGTTGGCAGCCCTAACCTGCAGGGAGGAGCGTCGGCAGTATCGTCGCGTAACGGAGCAGGAACGCGCGCTCGTCGAGATGCTTGCGCCGGAGCCACCCGGTGACTTCGTTGTTGTGTTTGCTCGCGTTGCAGGACGGGCAGGCGGGAACCACGTTCTCGAGGGTGTACCGGCCGCCCCGAGAAATCGGCATGATGCAGTCACGCTGCAGGGCCGGGCTCTCTGCTTGGCAATATGCACACCCTCCCCAAGCGGCGAGGAGGTCAGCCCACTGTGACGCGGTGAGGTCGTTGTCGACGCGGGCGAGCCGTCGTTGCCGGCGCTTCGCGTAACGCGCACGCGCTGCGGGTGAAACGGCTGAGAACTTGCGGCGAGGGGGCACGACTAAACGGTACTCCGGCCGCGCGGTCATCCGTTCGCTCGTTCGCTTCGGAAGGGTGCGCGACGAACCAGCCAAGCCTCCTTCGGCGCCCTGTACGGTTTCGGAGCCAGCCTTACAACCACTTCCGCCTCTTGAAGATCCCCCACAGCCCCAGCCCCATCACTCCCATCGCCGCCACGGCCACCGGGTACCCGAACTGCCAGTGCAGCTCCGGCATGTTGTCGAAGTTCATCCCGTAGATCGTGCCTACCAGCGTCGGCGCGAACAGGATCGCCGCCCACGAGGAGATCTTCTTCACTTCCTCGTTCTGGGCCAGGCCCACCTCCGACAACCGTCTGGTCTCCTCATTCTGGGCCAGCCCGGCCTCCGAGAGGCGACGCATCTCGTCGTTCTGCTGCTGCGTCACCAGGGTGGCGTGCACGGTGAGCGCGTTCTCCAACAGTGCCCGGAATGAGGCGGCGTGCTCGGTGACCCGCAGCACGTGGTCGAGCACGTCCCGGAACGAGCGCTGCAGTTCCACGTCCACCTGGTACTTCTCCGAGCCGCGCAGCAGCGCCTCGAGCATGCCGCGCAGCGGCCCGGTGGCGCGCTGGAAGTCGATGACCTCGCTGAGAAGTTCGTAGATGCGCCGCGACACCGACGGGTCGCCGCCGAAGAGTTGGTTCTCGATTTCGTCGATGTCGTTCTCCAGGCCGGCGACGACGGGGGAGTAGGCGTCGACGACCTCGTCGAGCACGGCGTGCAGCACTGCTTCGGGTCCGAGCGCGAGCAGCGCCGGGTTCTGCTCCATCCGCCGGCGCACGTTGGCCAGGTCGGGGTTCTCGGCGTGCCGCACCGTCACCACGAAGCCCGGCCCGATGAACACGTTCACCTCGCCGAACTCCACTCGCTCTTCGGCGTCGAGGTACCAGGCGGGCCGCAGCACCACGAAGAGGGTGTCGCCGAACCGCTCCAGCTTGGCCCGCTGGTGGCCCTTGAGCGCGTCTTCCACGGCCAGCGGATGCAGCGAGAACTCGTCGGCAACGCTGCGGATCTCGTCCGCATCGGGCCGGTACAAGCCGATCCACGCCATTCCCTCGCACTCGCGCAGCTGGCGGTACGTCTCGTCGAGGCTGTGGGGGCTTGAGGTGCGCTGCCCGGTCACGTAGATGCCGTTGTCGATGAGTGCCATGGTCCTACTCCGTCGGTCGGTCGACGAGAGCACGTGAGTAAGCCGGAGGCGACTGGGCAGACGTCGGGATTCGACCGTGTACCAGAGGTCACCTCGCAATGGAGGTTCAGTTGCGCGCCACTCCCAGCGCGACGCCCGGCCTAGAAGGTCAGAGCGATAACGACATTCGCCGAGGGAGTGGAGCGCGGACTATCACCAGCCATGGCCGCTCACCTGCCTTCGATCGAAGATTGTCGTGGCCCTGCGTGGGCCTCGGATACCGTAGCACCCCAGGGCATCGAGATTGGAAATCTGACTTGTGACTAGCGCTTATGGGTAGCGCTGACTCAGCCCCATCAGGGATGCGTTACCCGCCCAGGTAGCGCGGGGCTCGCGTCGGCGACCCGACGCCCCAGGCCCTCCAGCAGCAGCTCCAACCCATAGTCAAACTCGTCCGCGAACGCATAACCGCCCCCGCCGAACAGCTCGGCGCGCGAGCGCGCAATGTGCGGATACAGCTCCGCCGGCGCCGCGACCTTGACGGCGAACGCCTCCTCGGCGCCGTCCCCCGGTTCGAAGGGCAGGCTCGTCTCGGTCAGCGCGAACCCATACACGTAGGCGTCGATCGCGGAGAACGCGTGTGTCGCGAGCGCGGCGCTGAAGCCCTCGGTCAGGAGTACGCCGAGTAGCCGGTCGTGGTGCTGCAGCAGCGCCGGGCCGGGATTGGGGCGCGATTCCATCATCCCCAGCGCCCACGGATGAGCGGTGAGCACCGACCGTGCCGATCGTGCCCGGGCGGTGATCGCCTCCCGCCAGCTATCGCCGACCTCGGGCAATTCGATCCTCGCGAACACCCAGTCGGCCAAGTCGTCGAGGAGCGCCTCCTTGCTCGGCACGTGATGGTACAGCGACATCGCCTCAACGCCGAGAACCTTCGCGACACTGCGCATACTCACGGCGGCGACCCCCGCGCCATCAGCGACGGTGGCGGCGGCGTTGATGATCCGATCCCTGCTGAGCGGTGTGCGCGATGCCATAGATCCATTCTTGTGCACTTACGGACGTAAGGCTAGCATGGCTCTCATCCTTACAACCGTAAGGATAGAAAGCGCCCGCGGTCGTTGTCAGCGATCGTGGTCCAACCCATCCTCACCACAACAACGGAGTACCTGATGAAAACACGTCAACAAACCACCACCACGCTGGAAGACCAGCGGATCCCAGTGCAGGCCAAGCTCGCAGCAGCCTGGACCAGCTTCATGTTCCTCGTCATATACATCGACTACTTCCACCTCTACCAGCCCGGCGAAATCGACGAAATCCGGGGCGGCGACATCTTTGCGTTCGAGATCAGCGGGACATTGATTTCAATTTTCTTCGCGCTCATAGCGATCCCGACCCTGATGGTGCTGCTCTCCATGACGCTGCCCGCCCGGGTGAACCGTGCCACGAACCTCGTCGTTGCCTTGCTTTTCATCCCCATCTGCGTGTTCAACGCGGCTGGGGCGTCATGGGACTGGGCCTTCTACTACGGCTTCACCATCGGAGTCGAGGTGCTGATCCTGGCCTTCATCCTGCGCTCCGCCTGGGCCTGGCCCCGCACCGCACCGCCGGCAGACATGGCGATGAGCCCCGAGCTTGGGGTCATTCGCATCAAGCAGCACGATTGAACGGGGTAGGCAGTGCCCGTGCCGCTTGGAACCATCTGCCGCGGTGCCGCGGTGGGGGATCCGTGGGTGTGGCACACCACCGACTGCTACCGGGCGGTAGGGGCTTCCATGGCCCCTACCGCCCACTCTCCAACTGACTGGTGTCTGGCAACGATCTCGCGGCATCCGCTCTGGCGGAAAGGCAGGCGCGGAGTGCGCCGTGAGGCCGGTGACCGGGCCCGGTGCGGGTGTGGGTCTCGATGATGTCGTAGTGAGCGGCGCGGAGTTCGTCGCTCAGGGCGGCTACGGGCCATCGATACGCCGTCGTGATCGCGTGCTCGAACGGTTCGACCACCGGGCCCTCGAAGAAGCCGAGCAGAAGCTCGCCTCCCGGGCGCAGCACACGCGCGAACTCGGAAAGCGCATCCCGGAGTGATTTCGGCTCGTGGTGAATGAGCGAGTACCAGGCGAGCACTCCCGCAACGCTGCCGGATGCTTCCGCCAGTGCACCTATGTCGCCGACCGCGAAAGACACCTCCGGATAGGCCTGTCGGGCGTGGTCGATGAAGCCCGGCACCAGGTCGACACCTCGAATCCTCACCCCACGCTCGGCGAGCTGCCCGGTCCATTGCCCGGGGCCGCAGCCGGCGTCGATCAGTGGCCCGTCGAGCCGCTCGGCCCAGCCGGTGACAAGCTGCAGGTCCGCTGGATGCACCGACGTGATCGAGCCCAGGTGCTCCGCATACTCCGCCGCACGGCGGGCATACGCGGCTCTGATCTCGGGTGCCATACCTCTGAGCCTAGGATGCTTCGCGCCCTCTTCACTCAGCACCGGGCGTGCGCCCGGGGGCTCGACCAAGCCGCAGCATCCCGGCTCTTACAGGATTAGAAGCCGATCCAGTCGCCGTTCGAGTCCAGCTCGTAGTCGGCAACGCTCGCCTCAATGATGGTGAGGGTGCCGCTCTTCATGACGTTCATCTCCACAGAGGCGAACGCGTCGATTGTGCCGTCGGTCTCGCCACTCTCACCACGTTCCGGGTGGTAGGCAGGCGGCGGTACCGGCATGGGTTCGGCGGTGCGCCGCTGATCTGACCGCTCAGCGCCTGTCCACCAGCGCAGCAGCGCGCCGTCTTCAGGGTCTCGGTACCAACCGGCTAAAGGCAGAGTGTGGGCGCGCCAACACGACGCAGATTGGAGCGTATGAGCGCACGGGGCGCATCCGCTAACCCCCAGTGTGGGTACCCACGGCCCTGGTCGAGGTGACGTATCTGTTGCCGGTGTCAGGCGACGACGTCAGCCGCATCCTCGACCTTCGCATCGGGCGCCAGCCGAGCCTGGGTCGCGTGCCGCTGAAAGGTATCAGCCACGGGATTGCGTCGCCGGGCCAGGCTCCCCGACGGTGTTTCCACCAGGTCATGCAGACCCATCGTCAGCAAGTGGTCTGCCCGGGGTGCCTCGGTGTGGCGCCAGGTCCATTCGTACATATCGAACAGCGGCCACCAGGTGTACCCCACAACGTTGACGCCGTCGGCCTTGAGCTCGTGGAGCGCGCCGACCGAGGCATCGAGCCATCGACGCCGTTCATCGACCGTGCCGGTCACGCTCGTCTCCGTGAGCATCACGGGTGCGCCATACCGGTCGGCCCAGGTGGTGAGTACCTCCTTCAGGCCCTCCGTGCCGGTGTCCTCATAGGGCCGAGGATCGGCGAATCCGCCGCCGTGATGGATGCCCGCCTCGAACACCTCGGTGGAGTGCAGCGGGTAGTAATTGACGCCCATGACATCGGGCCGAACCGGATGCGCCCGGAACCAGTCGAGGAGGGTGTCGTCGGCGCCGCCCCGTTCCAGCTGGCCCAGCAGAGGGTGGTCCGGCCCGACGGCGCCGGTGACGAGATCCTCGACGAGGAATCCCTGGTGCCGAAGCCGCGTGACGGTGTCCGCGTGCTCGGGGGCATCCAGGGCGCCCGAATACCGGATGCCCGCATCAACGTGCACAAAGGTGGCCCGGTCACCGAGCACCGACGCAATCGCGTGCTGAGTCTTCACGAACCCCTCAGCGAGGGCGGTGGCGATGCTCACCATGCCGGTCGGGCCCGAGAGATAGGGCGGCCAGTACGCGTACTCGCCAGAGAACAGGGCGTGGATGACGGGTTCGTTGACCGGCGTGTAATCGGTGGCGACGTCGCCGTACCGTTCGGCGAACCGCTGTGCGTACTCGGTCACGTGGTCGGGATAGTCCGGGTTGGAGAACTGGCCCTCGAGCCAGAGAGGCGTGCCGTAGTGCATCAGATCGATCACCGGGCGCAGCCCCAGCTCGGCATACCGCGCCATCACGCCGTCCACCCACGACCAGTCCCACCGGCCCTTTTCGGCGGCCACCCGATGCCACGGCACCCCCCAGCGCACCAACTCAGCGCCCACATCGCTGGCCAGCTGCAGATCGCCGGAGTACTGCGCGTAGTGCTCGGTGAGCTCGTATTCATCGATGGCGCGTTCGCCCGGGCGGGCCTGCGGCACGAAGGTGTCCTCGATGCCGACCGCGAAGTGCAGTCGGCCGTCGTCAAACCAGGTCATGTTGCTCGATTCGGTGGTGATGGTGGTCAGTGGATGGCGGCGGGCTATTTCAGGCCGCTGCTCGCGACGCTCTCAATGAAGCGCCGCTGAACCAGCAGGAAGAGGATTGCGAGGGGCAGCACGGCGATGAGGGCGCCGGCCATCATCACGCCCTGGGGGATGATGCCGCCGGGGCCGGTCAATAGGGTCAGGCCCGAGGTGATGGTGCCGTGGTCCGATTCGGTGGTGAACACCAACGGCCAGAGCAGGTCGTTCCAGTTGTTGACGAAGGTGAAGATGCCGAGCGTGAGCAGCGCCGGGATGGCGTTGGGCAGCACCACGCTCCAGAACACCCGAAACTCTGAGGCCCCGTCGATCCGGGCGGCATTGTCGAGGTCCCGCGGGAGGGACAGGAAGAACTGCCGGAGGAAGAAGATACCAAACGCGTCGGCCGCCCGCGGCAGGATCAGCCCAGCAAAGGTGTTCACCCAGCCCAGGTCGGAGACCAGCTGGTAGATCGGGATCAGCGTCGCCTGAAACGGGATCATCAGGCTGGCGATGATGACGATCAACAGCACCTTGCTGCCCCGGAAATCCAGCCGGGCCAACGCGTAGGCGGCGAGCGAGTCGAACACCAGGGCGAACAGGGTGACCCCGCCGGCGAAGACGAAGCTGTTGCCGATCAGCCGCGCGAATGGCAGCTCGGAGAAGATCGCCCGAAAGTTGTCGAGCGTCCACTGGGTCGGGGTGAGCGTGGGTGGGAAGGCGTTAACTTCGGAGGCCGGCTTGAACGCGGTCAACACAATGATGATGACGGGCAGCATGATCGCCGCCGTCACGACCAGGAAGCCGACGAAATAGAGGGCCTGGGTCAGGCTGATCCGTGATGGGCGTCGGCGAACGGTGCGGGTGGATGCCGGGGTCGGGAGCGCCGCCCGGCTGAGGGTGCTGGTCATGAGCTGGTGTCCTCTCCACGCCGACCGAAGAACAGGAACTGTACGAGGCTGAGCAGCAGTGTGGCCACCAGCAGGACGTATGACAGCGCGGAGGCGAAGCCGAGTTCGAGGTCCTTGAACCCGGACTGGTAGATCTCCATCACGATCGTCTGCGTGCTCCGGTACGGGCCGCCTCCGGTGAGCACATAGATCTGGTCGAACGCCTGCAGCGCGGCGATCAGTGCGATCACGACCACGAAGGCCATCGTGTTGCTGAGCATTGAGAAGGTCACGTTCGTGAACCGGCGCCATCCGTTGGCACCGTCGAGCGCCGCCGCCTCATACAGGCTCTTGGGAATGTCCTGCAGGCCGGCCAGAAAGATCACCATGTAAAAGCCGAAGCTTTTCCACACGGCCACGAGCACCACGGTGGGCATGGCCAGCGCCGGATCCTCCAGAACGTTGCCGATCCGGATGCCCACTGCCTGCAGCCAATAGTTCAACAGCCCGATCTGCGGGTCGAGCAGGTACGACCAGGCGAACGCGGCGACGGCCAGCGACACAATGAACGGAAGGAACAGTGTGGTGCGGAAGAACCCGCGGAACGGCAGCTGCGGACTGTTTACCGCGAGGGCGAGCACCAGCGCCACGATCAGGGCGACGGGCGTGAACAACACGGCGTACAACCCGGTGTTCCCGATCGACTGCAGGATGCTCGGATCGGTGAAGACCCGCGCGTAGTTCTCCAGACCCACCCAGGTTTCCTGCCCGAAGCCGCTGGCGTCGGTGAAGGAGAGCCGGAGGGCCGAGAACATCGGCCAGCCCACGAAGGCCGTGAGGATGATCAGGGCCGGGGCCAGGAACCCGACGACGACGGCCCGCCGGCGGAAGCCGTCGTTCAGCGGTCGTCTGCCGCCGAGCTGACCGGGCGGGCGCCACGGTCGGCGTCGTTGGAGAGATGAAGTCGTCATCGGATTCCGGCTCAGTTGTCCAGCGCCTGCTGCACGGACGCCTGTGCGGCGGCGAGCAGCTCGGCAGGCTCACCGCCGGCAAGTGCCTTCTGGGTGGCCTCGTCCACGGCGGTCAGCACGTCGGTGCTGTTCACGACGCCGGGCAGAAGCGCCCGGCTGGTGTCGGAGATTTCGGTGAGGGCGGCGACGGTGGCGTTCGCGCTGACGTCTTCCGCGGTCACATCGGTGCGCAGCGCCGGCCAGCCGGAACCGAGCGACCATGCTGTGGCCACATCCTTCTTGTTGAAGTAAGCCAGGAAGTCCTGCGCGGCGGCTTGTTCGGCATCCGTCGCCTGAGCGGTGACGGCCATCGAGACACCGATCGCCGACGCGGCCTGGGCGTCGGGGCCGGCCGGAATGGCCGCGATGCCGTAGTTGATACCGGCGTCGGTGGCGAGACCCGTCATCCAGGGGCCGCCGATGTGCATGACAGCCTTGCCCGAGGTGAAGAGGGCGTCGGCGTCGATGCCGTCCAGACCGGTGGGGGAGATCAAATCCTGCTGCACGGCGTCGGACCAGTAGGTGAGGGTGTCGATGTTGGCGGCCGAGTCCACGGTGGCCTTGGTGCCGTCGTCGTTCGTGATCGAGCCGCCGCCGCCCTCAAAGAGGCTCGCCCAGACGCCATTGCCGACGGTGCCGTGGTCGGGCAGCGCCATGCCGTACTGTTCGGGCGTGCCGTCACCGTCCGCGTCGATGGTGGTGGCCTTCGCGGCCGCGACCCAGTCGTCCCAGGTGGTCGGGAACGTCGTGACGCCCGCCGCGGCCAGCTTATCTTTGTCGTAGAAGACCGACAGCGGCACGAAACCGGTCGGGACGCCGTACTTGGAGCCGTCGACGGTTTCCATCGCGACGGCTTCAGCGTTCAGTTCCGTCGTGTTGCTCGTGTCATCCGCGTAGAAGTCATCGAGGTTGACCAGGGCCTTCTTGGATGCGTAGACCGGGAGGCGCTCGGCGGGCATTGCGACGATCTGCGGGCCTTCGCCCGACGACAGTGCCGTCAGGAGGGTGTCGTCGATGACCGCCCAGGTCTTGGTCTGGGTAGTGACCACCACGTCGTCCTGCGACGCGTTGAAGTCCTCCACGATGCCGTTGAGCACATCGCCGTCGGCCTCGGTGTAGCCGTGCCAGAAGGTCAGGGCGACGGGCCCCTCGCTAGCGGCGGGGGTGGCGGCGGCGCAGCCGGACAGACCGGAGACGACGACGGCGGAAGCCGCAAAGGCGGCCAACAGCTTCTTCACTGGGTACCTGCAATCTGCTCCCCACAACGCTGTCGGGAAGCCACTTGAAATGGGTTTCGACGTAATTTACATCGATGTAAATTTGAAGGTACGGCATGATTTGAGCGCTGTCAACACCGCGGTGCAAACGGGCGCATCGGCCGGCTTAGTCGTGGAGCAGGGGCTCCATGGCGGCGGGGACGGGCTTCGCGGAGGGGCTAACGGTAGACGCGCGCACCTCGAGCGAGTAGCCGACCTCCACGTGCACCGATTCCGCGGCGTCGCCGCCGGCTTCGATGCGCGCGAGCACCCGGTCAACGGCCAGGCGGGCCAGTTCCTCGCGGCCGGGGGAGATGGTGGTAAGTGCCGGGCTGGAAAAACGCGCGTCTTCGATGTCGTCGAAGCCCACAACTGCGACATCCTGCGGAACGCGCAGGCCGGCAAGCTGCAAGGCGCTCATGGCGCCGAGGGCGAGGGCGTCGTTGAAACAGACGACTCCGTCGAAATCCGTGCCGGCGGCCAGCAACTGCGTGACGGCGGACGCGCCATCGGCGCGGTGCCAGAGCGGCACATCGGCGACCAGCTCGGGCGAGATCTCGAGGCCCCGAGCGGTGAGTGCCTCCGCATAACCGTTGAACCGAAGGGCGCTGGTGCCGACCGGCCCTTCCGGATGCGCGCCGACGACGGCGATGCGGCGGCGCCCCAGGTCGAGCAGGTGCTCGGTGGCGGTCCGGATCGCGGCCGTGTTCGGCAGGGTGATGTGGTCAGCAGGGCTGCCCTCGACCCAGTCGCCCAAAACGACTACGGGGAAGTCCACCGACAGGCCGCTGACGTCGCCGGGGCCCAGCGCGATGGGGCTGAAGATCAGGCCGTCGATGGCGTGGCGGCGCATGGCGGCGACCGTGGCGATCTCGTCGTTGTCGGTGCTGGTCTGCTCGATCAGCACGGTGTAGTCGTGAGCCTTCGCGGCCCGGATGACGGCATCCGCAAGTTCGGCGAAGTATGCCTGGCTGAGTTCGGGGACTGCGAGCCCGATGACCTTGGTGCGACCCGATCGCAGGTTGCGGGCCGAGATGTTGATCTCGTAGTCCAGCTCGGTCACGGCGCTCATGACCCTGTCGTGCATGCGCATGCTGACGTGCTCGTAGCCCGAGAGAACGTTGGAGACGGTCTTGACCGAGACACCAGCGAGGCGGGCGACATCCTGCATGGTCGCGGGAGAACCGTTGCCTCTCACCGTTGCCCCATTCCCCACGCGCCGTTGTCCGGATCTCACCATGACGGTACAGCACCGGGGCTGCCTCGTTGGGGAGCGATGGCGCCTCGGGTAGTCGGAGATGCCCAGCGTGATCGGCTTCAGAGCTCCTTATCGTTGGCTCTGAATGCGAGGGGTGGGATCCGCTCCCGCGGAAACGCGAGCCAGGATCGCCCCATGGGCCCCGTCCAATGCCCCGGACCGCAGCCAGCATCGATCGCTGGGTCGTCGAGCCGATCGGCCCACCCGGTGACCAGCTGCAGATCCAAGGGATGCACCGACGTCATCGAGCCCAGTTGCTCGGCGTACTCCGTCGCCCGCCGGGCGTACGCTGTCGTGATCTGGAGTGCCATACTCCCGAGCCTAGGATGCCCCGCGCCCGGGAACCGTCGGGCGACGCTGAGTGCTAGCTCGCCTTCCGCCGTCTCCGGAGCGAGGCGGGTGCCGCGGAGGGCAGTAGTTCGGCAAGCAGCGGCATCGACTCGAAGCGTCCCCGCTCCACGTGGGCCGCGGTGAGGAGCTCGGCGACGTCGGCCTGCCCGGCGACGATGGCGTCGACGATTTCGCGGTGTTCAGCCCACATTGCCGTGGTGTCGCGCTGAGGAGTGAGCCGGAAAAGCCAGCGAACGCGCCCACTCATGAGTTTGGTCACGCGCTGCAGCAGGGCGTGATCGGCGAGTGCGATGATCTCCTCGTGCAGGTCGGAATTTCGTGTCGACGGTGGGGCGCCCTCGTCGAGGGTGTCCAGCGCCTTGACCGGAGCGATGGCGCCACGGGCGGTGCGGAGCGCGGCAAGCATCGGCTCGACGTCGGCGCCCGCGGCGGCCCGTCGTGCGGCGAACGCCGACGCCATCGGTTCGAGTTGACGGCGAAGATCGAAGAGCTCGGCGGCGTCGGTGAGAGTGAGCGCGTGCACGACCGCTCCGCGCCGCGGTTGTGAGCTGATGAAACCCTCGGATTCGAGGATCGGCAGTGCTTCTCGTACGGGAATGCGCGACACCTGCAGTCGCTCGGCGATCTCGCGCTCATTGAGCTTCGACCCCATCTTCAGCTCGCCCGTGATGATCTGCTCGCGCAGAACGTTGGCGATGCGCGCTGGAGTTTGTTCGAGGCTCATGGACACCATTCTGACACGTCCATCACGTCGCCTTTGGAATACCAAAAGCGGCATTCCGAGCGAGAAGCACCGATTTAGGCGCGTTTTGGTATGCGAGAGTGACGCTGACGTAAGAAGTATGTGACGAGCGTGTTACACCGGCCCGAGCCGGGCAGACGGTCACATAGCGTCAGTGACGTGCTCCTATTCATCGCCCGCCGATTGGCCCTCGCCGTCGCCACAGTGCTCGCCGTGGTGACGATCGCCTTCGTGCTCGGCCGTGCTACCGGTGAACCCGGTGCGCTGCTCCTGCCCGACAACGCGACCCAGGCCGATGTCGAAGCGCTCAATTCCGCGCTCGGCTTCGACCGCCCCCTCCTCCTGCAGTACCTCGACACCCTCGCCGGCCTTGTCACCGGCGATTTCGGCGATTCCTACCGCCTGCGCGAATCCGCACTGGGACTCGTTCTCGAACGAGTACCCGCCACCATCGAGCTCGCGTTCTGGGCATTCGTGATCGGCCTCGCACTCGCGGTCGTCGCGGCCCTGGCCATCCAGCTCACGGGCAGCCGGGTGTTGCGGGCCATCGTGGGCTGGGCCGGTGCCCTGCGCCAGTCGGTGCCCGACTTCTTCTTCGCCCTGCTGCTGGTGCTCGTGTTCTCGGTTCTGCTCGGCGCCCTCCCGTCGCTGGGTCGCACAAGCTACGCGAGCCTCGTGCTGCCTGTCGTCACCCTGGCCACCGGCCAGTTCGTCATGTACCTGCGACTGCTGGATGCCGCGCTCAGCGAGCAAGCCGGGCAGGACTTCGTTCGCACCGCCATCGCACAGGGCCAACGCCGCTCGACAGTGCTGTTCACCCGGATGCTGCCCAACGCGATCGTGCCGGTGCTCGGCATGGCCGGCCTCAACCTCGGCGGCCTGCTCGGCGGCACCGTCGTCGTGGAGGTCGTCTTCGCGTGGCCCGGTCTCGCCAAACTCCTCACGGACGCGGTCAGCCAACGCGACTTCCCGATCGTGCAGGCTGGCCTGGTCTTCGTGGCCCTCGCCTTCGTAATCGTCAATACCGCGGTAGACGTCCTCGTGCGCCGCATCGACACCAGGACGGCGGCCGCATGACCACCTCACTCACCCTGGCCACGGCCCCCGTTGTGCAACGCTGGCGGCCACGGCCCGGTGCCATCGTCGGCGCGCTGATGCTCGGCACGGTGCTCCTGCTCACCGCCCTCGTGCCGCTGCTGCCCGGCTACGACCCGATGGGCCAAGACCTGCGCGCGGTCCTGCTGCCGCCCTTCACCGACCCGGCGCATCCGCTCGGCACCGATGCGCTCGGCCGTGATCTGCTCAGCCGTCTCGCGCTCGCCTCGGCCGTGACCCTGGGCATGACCGTGCTGATCGTGATCATGAATGCCGTTCTGGGCAGCCTGGTCGGCATTCTCGCCGGGTACTACGGTGGCCGCCTCGAGGCGCTCATCACCCTGGTGAGCAACGTGACCCTGGCAATGCCCGTCGTGCTGCTGCTCATCGCCATCTGCGCGGTGCTGCAACCCAGCGCCGGCCTGACCATCCTGGTACTCGGCTGCACCTGGTGGGTGGGCTACGCCCGGGTCACCCGAAACATCGCCGCGGCGCTCCGCCGACAGGACTTCGTGGTCTCCCCGCTCACCCAGGGCGCCGACTCCGTGTGGGTGCTCACCCGGCACATCGTGCCCAATGTGTGGCCGCACACCCTCATCATCGCGGCGACCGACGTCGCCACGATCGTGCTGATCACGTCGTCGCTCGAGTATCTCGGCCTCGGCGTGCAGCCGCCCGTACCCAGCTGGGGCTCGATGATCTTCGACGGCCAGCGGCACCTCGCCAGTGACCCGTGTGTGGCTCTGCTGCCCGGCCTGATGCTGCTCCTCGCCGTCGGCGGCGTGCAGTTTCTGAGCCAGCAGTTCACGGCCGAGACCCGCGGCGGCCTGCTGCGAAAGGGAGGAATGCGATGAGCGCCGTTCTACGTATCGACGATCTGCGCATCGAGACCGACGGTGAGACACCACGCGTTCTCGTCGACGGCGTCTCTCTGCGGGTCGACCGAGGGGAGTCCCTCGGCGTCGTGGGGGAGTCCGGTTCGGGCAAGAGCCTCACCGTGCTCGCCGCCCTCGGCCTGCTGCCCGTCGGCACCCGCGTCACCGGGGGCCGCATCGTTCTCGACGACCGCGTGCTCGTCGAAGTGGAGGCGGGCGTCTGGGCGGGCGAGCGCGAACTCCGCGCCCTGCGCGGACGCACCGCCGCCATGGTCTTCCAAGACCCGATGTCCTCCCTCGACCCGCTGCGAGCCGTCGGCGCCCAAGTGGCCTCGGCCGTGCGGGTACACGCCCCACGGCTCGGCCGGCGCGCCACCCGCGAGCGCGCCATCGAACTGCTCACCTCGGTGGGCGTGCGCGACGCCGCCGAGCGCGCCGCCACCCGCCCGCACCAGTGGTCGGGAGGAATGCGTCAACGCGCGATGATCGCCATGGCCATCGCACACGACCCGCTGCTCCTGATCGCCGACGAGCCCACGACCGCGCTCGACGTGACCGTGCAGGCGCAGGTGATGGACCTCCTCGCCGAGGTGCGCGAGCGCACCGGCTCCGCCCTCGTGCTGATCACCCACGATCTCGGCCTCGTCGCCGAGAACAGCGACCGACTCACCGTCATGCACCACGGCCGCGTCGTCGAAACCGGCGCCACCCGCGCGGTGCTCGCGGCACCGGCCGAGGACTACACCCGACGCCTCATGGCAGCGATGCCCGCCGAGCAGGAACGGGCGACCCCCGCGGTACGCGCCGGTGAAGCGGATGCGCTGGACGCCGAGAACATCGTCGTCGACTACAGGGTGTCCGGCCGCAAAACCCCGGTCCGCGCCGTCGACGGCGTCTCGGTGCGCATCATGGCCGGCGAAACCGTGGCGGTAGTCGGGGAATCCGGCTGCGGCAAGTCATCGCTCGCGAAAGCCGTGCTCGGCATCCAACCCGCCGCAGCGGGCACGGTCATCGTCGGCGGAGTCCCGGTGCGCTCCGAACTCGCCGCCCGCACGGCCGCGGAGCGCGAGCTCGCCCAGATCGTCTTCCAGGATCCGTACTCGGCGCTCGACCCGCGCCTGACCGTGCACGAGCTCGTGGCGGAACCGTTGCGCATCCGCCGCGTCTACGACCGCCGCACCGTCGGGGCGCTGCTGGCGGACGTCGGCCTCGACGAGTCCTTCGCCAAGCGCCTGCCCGGTCAACTGTCCGGCGGTCAGCGCCAGCGGGTCGGCATCGCACGTGCTCTCGCGCTGCGGCCCCGACTGCTGGTGCTCGACGAACCCGTCTCAGCACTCGACGTCTCGATCCAGGCCCAGGTTCTCACCCTGCTCGACACCCTGCAGCGCGAGCACGGCCTCGGTTACCTCTTCATCTCGCACGACCTCGGCGTGGTACGCAGCATCGCCGACCGGGTGATCGTCATGCAGCACGGCCGTGTCGTGGAGGAGGCGCCGACGGCGCAGATCTTCAACGACCCACAGCATCCGTTCACCCGCCAGCTGCTCGCCGCGGTACCGCGCCTCGACGGACCGCGCCGCACCGCCGGCGCAGCCGTCGCGTCCTAACCCCCACAGCCACCCTTCGACCCCTGTGTCACCCATCGAAATGAGGATCCCCATGCCCACATCCACCTTCCGCCGCCGGATGCTCAGCGTCGGCGCGCTCGCCGCCACCGGAACCCTGATGCTCTCGGGCTGCGCCGGAGGCTTCGACGGCGACGCCGCTGCCTCGGGGGACACCCCTACCCGGATCGTCGCCGCGATCCCGACCGACCCCACCTCGATGGACCCGATCCGGTCGGGCGCCCTCGTGGTGCTGTCGGTGTTCTTCCACACCTTCGACCAGCTCGTCACCATCACCGCCGACGGCGAGCTCGCGCCCAAGCTCGCCACCGAGTGGACCGCCAACGACGACCTCACCCAGTGGGACTTCACCCTGCAGGAGGGCGTCGAGGCCAGCAACGGCGAAGCCATCACCGCCGAAGATGTGGCCTTCTCGTACCAGACCATCCTGGCCGACCCCACCGGCGAGAACTTCGCCTACCTGAGCTCGGTCGCCTCGGTCGAGGCGGTCGACGAGCTCACGGTGCGCTTCACGCTCACCTCGCCGTTCTCGGCGTTCCCGCGCAACACCTCGCTGATCTCGATCGTGCCCGCCGACACGTACCAGGAGATGGGAGCCGACGCGTTCGCGCAGGATCCGATCGGCTCGGGCCCCTACGTCTTCGACAAGATACAGACCGGCGTCTCCTACGACCTCGTGCGCAACGACGACTACTGGGGCACGGCTCCGGCGATCGAGTCGATCTCGCTGCAGCCGGTCTCCTCCGATGAGTCCCGCGTCAACGGGGTGCTCTCCGGCAGCCTGGACGTGGCCCCCATCGGCCCGACGCAGGTTGAGTCGGTCGAGGGTCAGGATGCCGCGCAGGTGTTCTCCGCGCTCTCCAACGGCGTCGTCTTCCTCGGCGTCAACTCCACCAGCGGCGTGCTGACGGATGCGCGCATCCGCGAAGCCATCGGCCTCGCCATCGACAAGGAGGCGATCACCGAGGGTCTGCTCTCCGGGCTCGCCGAGCCCGCCGCCACGACCCTCGCCCCCGCCGTGGAGGGCTACAGCGAGGATGTCGCCGACCCGGGCTACGACCCCGAGCGTGCCCGAGAGATGCTCGCGGAGGCCGGCTATGCCGGTGAGCCGATCCCGTTCGACTACGCGACCGACGGCCGCATCCCACTCTCCGCCGATGTGGCCCAGACCATCCAGGCCTCACTCGAGGAGGTCGGCATCACGATCGACCTGCGCGGCGCCGACCAGCAGGCGCATACCCTCAAGGTGCGCGGCCGGGAGATGGAGGGGATCTACCTGAACACCTGGGCGCCCTCCACCGTCGACGGCGACCTGCCGCTCACCGACCTGTACGAGCCGGCCGGCAACAACAACTACGCGCAGGACCCCCGCACCGCCGAACTGGCCGCCGAGCAGCGCGGCGTCGAGGGCGACAGCCGCCTCGACGTGTTCGCGGAGCTGCTCAACTACAGCAACGAGCAGGGTTACTACGTGCCGCTCTACGTGCCGATGAACAACTACGCCGCAGACGCAAACCTCGACTGGACGCCCCGGGCCGACGGTCTGTTCGACTTCACCCAGACGAGCTTCAAGTGAGTCGCGCGCTGATCACCGACGCGCGCCCCTGGGGCGGCGCGGCGGCCGATATCAGACTGATCGATGGGGTCATCGCCGAGGTCCTCACACCCGGCACCGCTCCGCAGGCCGGAGAGACGCTGATCGAGGGCCGGGGCCGCATCCTGCTCCCGTCGTTCGCCGACGTGCACGTGCACCTCGACTCCACCCGCCTCGGGTTGCCGTTCCGGGCGCACACGGGTGCGCCGGGGGTGTGGGGCATGATGCTCAACGACCGGGCCAACTGGCGCGGGGCAGAAGTACCGATTGCCGAGCGCACCACCGAGACCCTGGGCCGGATGGTCGCGCACGGCACCACGAGCGTGCGCAGCTACGCACAGGTCGATGTGGATGCGGGCCTGGAACGGTTGCAGGGCGTGCTCGCGGCCAAGGAGGCACACCAGGATCGCGCCAAGGTCGAGGTGATCGCATTCCCGCAAGCCGGTCTGCTGCGCGAGGAGGGCTCCTTCGAACTGCTCGAAGAGGCCATGCGCCAGGGCGCGGACGTTGTCGGCGGCATCGACCCGTGTTTGCTCGATCGCGACCCCACCAAGCACCTGGACCTGGTCTTCGGGCTGGCCGAACGCTTCGACGCTCCCATCGACATCCACCTGCACGAGCCGGATCAACTGGCTAAGTTCTCGGCCGAGCTGATCGTGGAGCGCACCCGCGCCCACGGCATGACCGGCCGGGTCACCATCTCGCACGGCTACGGCCTCGGCCAGCTGCCCCAGGCGCAACTGGTGCCTCTGCTCGAGCAATTCACCGAACTCGACATCGCCTGGGCGACCATCGCCCCCGCGACGCCGTTGCCGACGCTGCTGCTCGCCGAACACGGCATCCGGCTGGGCCTCGGTGAGGACGGCCAGCGGGACTACTGGTCGCCGTACGGCAACGCCGACATGCTCGACCGCACCTGGCAGATGGCCTTCACGAACAACTTCCGTCGCGACGAAGACATCGAGCACTGCGTCGCGGTGGCCACCGTCGGCGGGCGCTCGGTGCTCGGCACCGCACCGGCGCTGCGGGGGCACCTCGACCGCCCCGGTGTCGCCGTCGGCGACCCCGCCGACCTGCAACTTGTCACCGGCGAGACCGTCACCAGCGCAGTGATGGACCGGCTGCCCGACCGCACCGTCCTGTTCCGCGGCGCGGTCGTGGCACACAGCCTCGAGCTCACGGCTGCCGCATGATCGTGCTCACAGCGTCCCAACTCGAAGACCTGGTCGACCGGCCGGCCACCGAGCGGGCCGTCGCACAGGTCTTCACCGACATCGCGAGAGGGGCGGCCGACCAGCCGCGGCCCACCTCGATGGGCACGAACGCGGGAACCGGTCGCTACGTGCTCATGGCGGCGCTGTCGGACACCACCGGCACCGCGGCGGTGAAACTGCTCGCCGACGTGCCTGACAACTCCGCTCGTGGCCTGCCCACCCAGCGCTCGATGATCGTGGTGCTCGACCGCGAGGACGGCGCCCCGGTGGCCCTGCTGCACGGCGGCGTGCCCACCCGGGTGCGCACCGCCGCGGCCAGCGCGGTCGCGACCCGCGCCCTGGCCCGTGAAGACAGCCGCGTGCTGGGCCTGGTGGGAGCGGGCGGGCTCGCCCGCGAGCACGTTGAGGCGCTGCGGGGGGTGCGGGACTGGAACCGGCTGGTGATCTGGTCGCGCACCCCGGTGCGCGCGCAGGCCCTCGCCGACTCTCTCGAATGGGACGGTGCCATCGAGGTGGTCGAGGAGTGCGCGGCGGTCTTCGCCGAAGCGGATGCGATCTGCACGCTCACCCCCTCCGTCACCCCGATCATCCAGGGCGAGTGGCTGCGACCCGGCCAGCACCTCAACGTCGTCGGCGCCCGCCCGCGGCCGGACGAACGCGAGGTCGACTCCAGGGCGATGGCCCGTTCCTCGGTCTGGGTCGACGATATGGACACGGCCGAGACCAAATCAGGTGACCTCATGCTGGCAGTGGCGGAGGGCGCACTCACCCTGCACGACGTGGTCGGAACCATCGGCCAGGTCCTCGCGGGCCTGCGCCCGGGCCGCACAAGCGCCGAACAGATCACCCTCTTCGACTCGGTGGGCATCGGCGCGCAAGACCTCGCGATCGCCGATCTGCTCGTGCGCGAGGCGCGTGCACGGGGCGTGGGGGTGGATCTCGATCTGAATGGCTGAATGCGTGCTCGACGGAGTCGGGCTCAGCTGTCGACCCAGTGCGCGCCGGCGGCGATCACCGCAATGGCGGCACAGCCGGCGCGCACCGTGTTCGCCGCCGTCCATCGGCGGCTGTACTCCGGCCAGAACCGAGCGCCGTCTCGCTCGAGCCGCCGGTTGAGGGGCACGTTGACGGCCACGGTCACGATGGTGCTCGCCAGCGACGCCCCGGCTATGGCGAGTTCAACACCGGCTCCACGGGGCACCGCCGCCACTGCCAGACCGGTGGCGGCTACCGCTGCGGATGCGAAGATCACGATGAACGGTCCACGTTCGGCCTTCCTGTTGATCTGTACCATCGCGGCGGTGGCCTCGTGATTTCCGAGCCGATTCAGTGCGGGCATGACCATGGTCGAGAACGCGGCGTACACGCCGCTGAGCAGCCCTGCTCCCACGACGGCAATGACCTGGATCACGACCAGACTCCAGACGCGGCGGTGCGCCCCGCGTATGCCTTCAGCGAGGACGGTTGGCGCCCCAGCAGGGACTGGACGCCGTCCGCGAGCGAGGCGTTACGACCATCCAGAATGTCGGTGAAGAGATACGCGAGGGGTGTGGCGTCCTCGGTGGGAACTCCGTCCGCGGCGAGGTCGTCAACGAATGTCGGAACGTCGACCGATTCGAACACGATCCTCCGCGCACAGGCGTCGGTGAGAACCTCGGCTACCTGCGCGAAGGTCAGCAGCTCTGGCCCGGACAACTCATACGTGGCGTCGAGCGGGTCCGGTCGGGTGAGGGCCAGAACAGCGGCATCCGCGACGTCGTCGAGATCGACGAAGGCTTCAGGCACGTCGGGTGCCGGAAGGCGCAGTCGACCGCGACGAACCGGACCGGCGAGAAAGTGTTCGGAGAAATTCTGTTGAAACCAGGAACAGCGCAAGACCGTGGTCGGAACCCCACCGCTGCGCAGGGCCGCCTCGCTCAATCTTGCGCCCTCCTCGCCGCGACCCGAGAGCAGCACGAGCCGCTCGAGCCCATGTTGTGCGGCCAGTACGCCCAGTGCGGCCATCTTGTCGGGCGTGCCCGGGAAGGCGAGGTCGGGGGTGAAGCAGACGTACGCCGCCGAGGCGCCGCGGAGAGCGGGAGCCCAGGTCTCGCGGTCTTCCCAGTCGAAGCCTGTGCGGCGTGATGCGGGCCGCGCCGGCAACCCGGAGGCGGTGAAACGGTCGAGGATGCGCGTGCCGGATCGTCCGGCTCCGCCGAGGATGAGACTAGTCATGACTTCAGTACACCGGCATCGGCTTGGACGCGGAATGGGTCACACTGCACAAACCCTTTGTCAGCGTCTAGTCTGGGGGCATGGATCCGTTGACACATTTCCTGGATGGCCCTCGTGCAACGGGCGCTTTTGCTCTCTCCATGCATATGAGCGCCCCGTGGGGCATCTGCGTTCGAGACAACGCCGCCCTGACTGTGCTCGCCGTGACCCGAGGGCAGGCCCGCGTGGATGGAGTGCTGCTCGTTGCCGGTGACGTCGCTCTGATTCGTGGCCCCGAGCCATACACCGTGACGGACGCCTCCGCCAGCCCACCGTCGATCGAGATCGGCCCCGGCCAGGTCTGCACCACCCTGGATGGCCGCGATCTGCGGGATGAGCTGCGACACGGCATCCGGCGCTGGGACAATGCGTTCCCTGGCGAGACCTCGATTCTGGTCGGCACCTACGAACGAACCACTGAGGCCGGCGGCCTCGTCTCCCGCGCCCTGCCTCGACTCGCCCTCGTGCCGAACGACCGCGCCGACGGCTCGCTCGTGGGCCTGCTCGAACGTGAGATCGCGAACGATGATCCGGCAGCCCAGGTCGTCGTGGACCGGCTCCTGGACGTGCTGGTGATCAGCACGATCCGGAGTTGGGTCAACGATCCCGACCGCGCGAGAGAGGCAACCTGGCTTACCTGCTCTGACCCTGTGGTGGCGCAGGCTCTCGAGTGTTTGCATGCCGAACCCGCAGCTCCGTGGACAGTGGAGACCCTTGCCCGTCGGGTCAACACCTCACGGGCCTCGCTTGCCGCACGGTTCAGGACCGGTGTTGGCGAACCGCCTATGAGCTATCTCACCCGCTGGCGACTCACCCTCGCGGGCGACTTGCTGCATTCCCCCGAACACACAGTCTCAGAAGTCGCTCGCAGCGTCGGCTACACCAACGCCTATGCCTTCAGCACCGCCTTCAAACGCCAGGTCGGAGCGACACCGTCGGAGTTCCGCCAGCACCGCCCTGCGCTCTCAAGTCCATAGCCGGCGCCCACCGGCACCCCCAGTCGATACCGGCGTGCAGCAGCGGGCCCTAAAGCGACAGCGCGATCGCGCCGCCGATCATCACCACTGCGAAGACGAGCAGCCCGATCCACTCACCCACGCCCAGGCGCATCCGTCGCCGTCGGCCGCGTTTAGCCACCCGACCGGATCTCGGGGCAGGCTTCAGCCCGACCGCGGCCGTGCCGGCACCCGTGCCCGTTGTGACCGGCGGCACCGTCGGCAGCCGGTCGTCGCGCCAGCGCTCCCACCGGTCGATCTTGTCGCTCAGGGCGCCGACTGCATCGAAAAGTTTCTGCCAAGATTCTGGGTCGAGGGTCACCACGTCGCGGCTGCTGACCAACAACAGCCAATCGTCGATGATCTCCACATCGAATCCGCGCACTCGATCGATCAGGCGCGCCATCACATCCGGGGTGAAGAGGTACAGCGCATCCCGCTCGTACTCCTCGGGGCAATACAGGGTGAATGTAGGGTCGTGGGATGACACGACTTCGATGGGGCGCACTGCTCTGGATCGCCGGCCTTGTAACGGTTCCCGCCCAGCTGATCGCGGCCGCGCAGTGGCCACAGCGGTACTCGTGGACGTCGAACCTGATCAGCGATCTCGGCGTCACCACCTGCGACACCTTCGATGTCGGTACTCGCGTGGAGCGTTACATCTGTTCGCCGGCGCATCTGCTGGTGAACGGATCGTTCATCGTCGTGGGAGCGACGCTCCTGATCGGCTCACTCCTGCTCTGGTCGGCCTGGGCACGGCTGCGCACGGGGCGAGTGGCCATGGCGTTCCTCGCGGCGGGCGGTGTGTTCGTGATGCTGGTTGGTGTGTTCCCCTGGGACACGCATCCTGAAGCGCATGATGTGGTGGCCCTCGCGCAGGCCGTCACTCAGTGGGTCGGCATGATCCTGCTCGCTGTCGCCTCCCGAGGCAACTCTGCTGCGCGCTGGATCTCCGCACTGACAATCGTGAGCCTCATCGTGTCCCTTCTGGGGTTCGTTCTCTTCGTCGATGTCCTCGGTGGCGAGCCTGTCCAGGCGTTGGGCCGGGGACTCATCGAACGTGTCGCCTTCGATACCCTCACGCTGTGGAGCTCCGCCGTCGGGGTCGTGCTGCTCAAGACGTCTACCCGCACCTCGACCGGCGTTGGCGCGTCGCGCCTGGGGAGGCCACTGCGGGCGAGGTGACGGGCAGCTCGCGGCGCTCGACTACAACCATCCGATCGCAAGATGCTCTCACTCTGATGCGATCCGACTATGCCCGCACCAGACCCCACCCCGGCCCCGGATGCCGCCCCCGAGATCGACTGGACCTCCAACGGCATCGAAACAAAGCTGGGCTGGTCCCTCACCGACATGTACCAGGGCTACTCCCGGGCCGGCAGCGTCGCCGTCGCCGATGTGCCCGGCGGCCCCCGCAGCTACCAGGTGCTCGTGCGATCACCACCGAGCAGCCCACCTCGCAGCTGGCCCTGGCGCACAGGCTCGGCAAGTGGAGAATATGCCAGAGCCCCTCCTTCATGGCCGGCCTCGGTCTTTGGAGGCACACACAGTCGTAGCGCGAGGCCCCGAACTGGGGCACCAGCTACTGGGGGATGATCGTTTTCCGACAGCCGTGCGCTGCTAACTTGTGGTTGCTGCGCCCTTCCGACCTGTCAGAGACCCATGAACTCGCGGCCCGTGCGCGTGACCATCCATCATCTCGACCGCGAAGGAATCGCTTGCGCACTCTAGGCCATCTGTCCCCGTACGAATTAGAACCCGCGGTTCCTGCGGATAGCCTGATGGCTGCTCTAACGTTCGTCTTTGTCGCAGTCGCTATCGTTCTCGCAGTTACCCTGGCCTGGGCGCTGGTGACACTTAGACGGCGGCATCTCGTGCGTGGTTCGAGCGACGCCTTGAAGCGGCTCGAGGAGCTGAACTTGCGATCTCAATCACTCATACCGAGCACCGCGCCGATTCACCACTCGTACTCTGTGTCCGTTAACACCAAGGCGAAATTTGATCGCTTCGATCTGTCTTCACGGATGAGTGTGAATGTCCTCGAGAGTGAGCTGTGGTACCTGCAGGAGATCGAGACGCGGCTGGTGCCGACGAGGCAATTCAGAAGGTACACCCACGACGTCGAAGCCATCGAATTTGGCTCGCTCGGCAGAAGCAGCCATCGCCGCCTCAGCGACGCGAGATTCGCTGCAATCGAAAAGAAGGACTTCAATCGCCGCAAGCTGGCGTATCCAACACCGACAGCAAAGGTAACCACAACGGTGAAGTACACGAGCCCAAAGGGCCAGAACTCGTATTCACGGCACGTCAACTGGAACTTCGAACAGCTCCAGCAGGGCCTTGACGCCGCGCAGGCGTCTCGTGCACGACAGTCCACGACAGCCGCCCTGCGGCAGCGGGAGCGAAGCCTGATGACCTCAGGTCTCCGTGTGACGATCTTGCGAAGAGATGACTACCGATGCCGGATGTGCGGCGCCTCGGCAGCAGACGGGGCAGTATTGCACATCGACCACATCACGCCGGTAAGCCGCGATGGCCTGACCGTGCCGGAGAATCTGCAGACGCTCTGTGAGTCGTGCAACCTCGGGAAGAGCAACAGGTTTATCGGCTGAACGTCGGGTGCTTCTTTGGGCCGCGGTAGTCCAATTATTCATGGTCCTGCGTGGGCGACGGGTCAAGTCTCGCGGGAGGGCACCCGCGGCAATCGAACAGGCAGTGGCCCGGGCTCAGGGCCGGTTGGCTGACGCGCCTCTCACACGGAGGGTAATAGACGCGGCTCCCACCTGCCGCCCACATGAGGGGACGCGTGTCAGAGCGGTTCTCTCAGTTCGGAACCGTCACGTCGGACTCGAACCGGCTCCAAGTGAGTGATGCATGCGCTCCAGCCACCTTCGCGAGGCCGTCCAGCATCGCTTCGGTACTGGTGCCGCCGAATCGGGGGGTGACCCAGGTGATTCCATCTTCGATGATGTCGAGGTCGAACCAGAGATGAGCGGGTGTGCGGGCTGGGTGTTCGCGAATGAATGCAGCTTCGACTGATTCATCAGGGGCCGGCTGGACAGCAAGCCACCGCCCAGGCTGCGTGACCGACTGAAGCTCTTGAAGGTGTACGCCGGCGCCATGAAGCTTTTGCAGGGCGAGCTTGACTGCGGCTTGCTTGCTCAGGTTGGGGAAGCTCGTGCCTGCCAGCTGGAGGTTGTATCGCGTGAAATCTCGCCCTGCAGAGATTCCGGCAGTGACCGCGGCCCCCTTCTGACGTTGCTGAATCTGGAAGTCTTTTGCTTCGGGGAGGGGGATGATCTGCTGCACATCGAGCAGCACGTCTTTATCCAGTCGGTAAGCGACGAGGCGGAAGCAGGAGATGTCTGTGCTGTAGTTTTCGTTTAGCCATAGGACGGTGCTAGTAATCTCGGTGCTGAAGTCCGCAGCAACAAGGACAATTCGAACGTGATTAGGCAGCTCTTCGATGGGTTCATCTAGCCAGTTGAGGATGGTATCCCTGGCCTCAGCTACCGGGATGTTGCGAGAATCAGCAAGTGTTTGTACCAGGTGGTCCAGGGTGACAGTGGAGACCATGGCTGCATAGCGCAGCGCCTGGAGCTCCATATGCCCACCATCTTCCGTTCGCTTCAACTCCATGACGACCAAGGTGCCAGTGCGATCGATAGCGAGAATGTCAATCCGCCGGCGGGAGTCCTTGAACAAGTTGTACTCCTCGGCGATGACGAGAAGGTCATCGCTGATGATGCTCATCCGCTCAATCAGAAGGCGCTGCAGGTCGTCGCGCTCTCGTATGTGCTCAGCCGCCAGAGTCGTGCGCACTAGAGGTTCGATCTTGGAAGTTGAGTAGCGGTACAGAGGCATGGGCTCAGTCTGGCGGACTCGAGCAATAAGCGGGTGCATCGTTTTGTTAGTCATCAGATCTCGTCGCTTCCTCGTTCTGTGCCAGGCACGCAGCGGAGGTCGGTGGTCTTTTACAGGGGTCGACGGAATCCATTGACGCACCAACTGCTAGGTTGGCGGAATGGTCGATCAGTCAATCCGGCAGGAGATCGCAGCTTTCGTAGCGGAGCGCGATTGGGCGCAGTTCCACACTCCAGAGAACCTCGCCAAGAGCATTTCCATTGAGGCCAGCGAGCTTCTCGAGTGCTTTCAATGGAATGCCGACGCCGACATGGATCGGGTGCGCGAAGAACTTGCCGATGTCCTCACCTACTGCATCATGCTCGCCGATCGCATCGGAGCGGATCCTGATCAGATCGTTCGCGACAAGCTCGTGACCACGAGAGCGAAATACCCTGCCGATAAGGCTCGGGGGCGCAGTACCAAATATGACGCCCTTTAAGATCGAGCATCTGAAGTTCACTAGCGATTCAATCTCAACTTGGGCCCCCGGCGACCACCGCAACACAAACTGGCCTGTGGTGTACGTCCTGGACGACATCACTGCCAGTCGCCCGACCATGCGAGGCGGCCGACTCAACGACGTGTACGTGGGTGAGTCCCGAAATGCCGTGGCGCGGATGCGCCAGCATCTGGTTGCCCCGGACAAACGACACCTCAGTACCGTCAGGGTCATCGTCGACGAGTCCTTCAACAAGTCTGTCTGCCTCGACCTCGAGTCGTACCTCATTAGGATGCTCGCCGGCGATGGTTCGTACCGGGTCCTGAATCGCAACGATGGAATCACTGAATCGGATTACTTCGATCGACACCGCTATCAAGCCTCATTTCTGGAGGTGTTTGATCAGCTCAGGCGCGATGGGGTCTTCACGCGGAGTATTCCGGAGATTGAGAACAGCGATCTCTTCAAGCTGTCGCCCTTCAAAGCACTGACCTTGGACCAGGCAGTCGCGGTTGAGGGCATCCTCGAGGGTCTATTCGAGGACCTGGGTTCTGGAGCCACGAGCACTACAGTCGTGCAGGGCGAACCCGGCACTGGTAAGACCGTTGTCGCCATTTACATGCTGAAGCTGCTCGTGGACATTGCGAATTCTGTTCCGACTGAAGATCTTGATAGCGATTCCCTCTTCTCCGAGTTCTTCGGCGGTGAATACAAGAAACGCCTTTCCGGAATCCGAATCGGTCTTGTGGTTCCCCAACAGTCGTTGCGGAACTCGATCAAGAAGGTGTTCAAAAAGACGCCTGGATTGAAGCCCGACATGGTGATGACGGCGTTCGAGGTGGGGGAGTCTGACGAGCACTTTGATCTGCTGATTGTCGACGAATCGCATCGTCTCAACCAGCGAGCCAATCAGCCATCAGGCGTGCAAAACAAGAAGTTCCAGGTGATCACCGAGAAGCTGTTCGGCACCGATGACACAACGAAGACCCAGCTCGATTGGATCCGGGCCAAGAGCACACACCAGATTCTCCTGCTCGACGCCGCACAGAGCGTTCGGCCCGCGGACCTTCCTCCCGAAGTCCTCTCGCAGCTCGTGGAACGTGCGCGCGCGGCCAATCGCAACTACCCCCTCGCTACCCAAATGCGGGTGCGCGCCGGCGCGGACTACGTGGGGTACGTCCGACGGATACTCAGCCCCGACGTCGGGGGAGTCTCGGTACCAATGCGTCCTGAGACTTTTGAAGGGTATGACCTTCGCATGTTCGACAGCGTCGCTGACATGCACGCCGAAATTCGTCGTCTGGATGCTGAGGTCGGCCTATCGAGACTGCTGGCCGGATTCGCTTGGGCTTGGACGACTAAGACTGACAAATCCGCCTATGACATCGAGCTTCCGGGCGTTCAGCTTCGCTGGAACGGCACGCAGACTGACTGGATCGCCTCTTCGACCTCGCTTGAGGAGGTCGGGTCTATCCACACCGTGCAGGGGTACGACCTCAACTACGCCGGGGTCATCATCGGCCCCGACCTGCGCTACGACGCCAGCTCGGGGCGCCTTGTCGTCGATCGATCACAGTACTTCGACAAAAAAGGCAAAGAAAATAACGCAGTCCTTGGCAAGGTCTATACCGACGAAGACCTCTTGCGTTTCATCACCAATATCTACGCGGTCCTGCTGACGCGCGGTATCCGAGGCACCTTTATCTACGTGTGCGATCCAGTTCTTCGTGTGCACTTGCAGCAGTTCATGCCGCACAACTAAGAGACAGCTCCGATTTGGGCGGCTGATAGGGGAGGGGACCATCGGGCGCAATGGTGAGCATCCTCCAGCACGTCGCTAGCTAAGCTGACAATACGCATCGACGGCCAAGCAACGGAGTGCACTTGTGAAGAAGAGAATCAATGTCGTCGGTGCTGTTCTCACCAGGGGCCAGACAGTTCTTGCGGCACGTCGCAGCTCCACAATGTCGCTGCCTGGCATGTGGGAATTCCCCGGGGGAAAGATCGAGCCGAACGAGTCGCCAGAGCAAGCTTTGCTCCGCGAGCTAGACGAAGAGTTGCTTTGCTCGGCAGAGATCGGCGAGCACGTCGAAACCACGGAGCACGAGTATGACTTCGGGATCGTAATTCTCACCACGTACTACTGCTCGCTGGTTGGGGCTGAACCTCGCCTCACCGAGCATTCAGAGATTCGCTGGGTACAGGCGACCGAGCTGGACCAGCTTGAATGGGCTCCCGCTGACGTACCTGCTGTGGAACGGGTCATGAAAGACTTTCGGGTTTGAGTTCGACCAGCAGGCAGCTAACCCGCGACAACACGTTTGGATTTCTCGATTCACAGGTCGAGGCCGATCAGGTATTCAATCCGACCCTGGTCTCGAACACCGACGGTAATACGATGCTTCGGGCCATTCGCGATGAGCTGAAGCGCTCAGAGCGATTCGTCTTCTCCGTCGCATTCATCACGCCGAGCGCGATCGCCATGCTCAAACAGGCTCTCCTCGATTTTCGGGGTACCGGCACCATCATCACGTCCACCTACCTCGGATTCAACTCACCCGCCGCATTCTATGAGCTGCTCAATCTCGAGGGCATCGACGTCTACGTGCACCCAGATTCGGCTGCAGGCTTCCACGCCAAAGGCTACATCTTCGAGCAAAAATCAAGCACCACAGCCATAGTGGGCAGTTCCAACCTGACAGAGCGCGCGCTGCTTCAGAATCACGAGTGGAACCTGCGCTTCTCCGCTCTTCCCGACGGTGACATCGTGCAGCAACTGAAGCGAGCGGCTCAAGCACATATTGACGCTTCAGCTTCTCTCACCCGGGCCTGGGTTGACGTGTATGCGTTGACCTGGTCGGCACCACCTCGGGCTTCTCTGGCCGTTCCGAGTGGGACGGAACCGTCTGGTGGTCTTCCGCCGGGCGGAATTATCTTCCCGAATGCAATGCAGGTCGAAGCACTTGCTGAGATTGCTGCGCTGCGGGATGCGGGCGAGCATAAGGCTGTCGTTATTTCTGCAACAGGGACTGGAAAGACAATCCTCTCCGCCCTGGACGTGCGTGCCTATTCACCGGAGCGGATGTTGTTCGTTGTGCACCGCGAACAGATCCTCGACCGTGCAATCGAGGAGTTCAAGCGAGTCCTGGGTGCCCCGGATAGCGACTTTGGCAAGTTTGTCGGGTCGAAGAAAGAACTCGACCGCCGCTACGTCTTTGCTTCGATCCAATCGCTGTCACGGCCAGAGAAGCTCGAAGCGATCTCGCCCAAAGCCTTTGACTATGTCCTGATCGACGAAGTCCACCGTGCCGGTGCCGCCAGCTACCGACGGCTGATCGAGTACCTCGAGCCGGACTTCCTCCTCGGAATGACCGCGACGCCCGAGCGCACCGACGATTTCAACGTGTTCGAGCTATTTGACTACAACGTGCCGTATGAGATTCGTCTCCAGAAGGCCCTTGAGGCAGACATGTTGGCGCCGTTCCATTACTACGGCGTGACCGACTTTATTCAGGCGGACGGCGAGGTCATCGATGAGGTGGCAGACCTCAGTCGGCTTGTGGCCTCCGAGCGGGTGGATCATCTCGTGTCGACAATCGAGCGGTACGGCCACGCTGGTGTTCCGGTTCGAGGGCTGATATTTTGCAGCAAGAACGCTGAGGCTGCCGAGCTCGCCACGCTTCTGAATCAACGTGATGTTCATGGACACCGTCTGCGCGTCCGCGCACTGAGCGGCACAGACTCGGTCGAAGAACGCGAGCTGATTGTGCAGATGTTGGAGCGCGGCGAGCTTGACTACATCGCGACTGTAGACATCTTCAACGAGGGTATCGACATCCCATCGGTCAATCAGGTGATCATGCTTCGGCAGACGCTCTCCAGCATCGTGTTCACACAACAACTGGGACGCGGACTTCGAAAAGCTGCAGGCAAGGACCACCTCGTGGTCATCGACTTCATCGGCAATTACGACAACAACTACCTGATCCCCATTGCACTGTTCGGCGACAGCACCCTGAACAAGGACTCGATCCGCAAGAAGATCATCGATTCTCAAGAAGCGGGCGCCATCGCGGGGCTATCGAGCGTCAACTTCGACGAGATATCGAGGGAGAGGATTTTCGCGTCCCTCGCGACCACAACCCTCGACAGCATGACCAATCTGAAGAAGTCCTTCCTCGAGCTCAAGAACCGTTTGGGGCGTCCGCCGGCGCTACTCGACTTCGCTCGCTTCGATCTGGTTGACCCTGTGGTGATAGCGACGAAGCAGAAGAACTACTGGCGTTTCCTGTGCAAAGTTCGGGTGGTCAACGTCGAGGCCGGCCCTTACGAGAACGCTATTCTGACTTATCTCTCGGGGGAGCTCTTGAACGGCAAGCGCCCCCATGAGCTCCTGCTCCTCGCTGAGCTTCTGTCCACCCCGAATGGAGTGACGGTTGAAGAATTCAAGGCATTGCTGGGGGAAAACGATCTGTCCAGCGAGCCGGCGACTCTCGATTCAGTGCTCGCTCTGCTGAGCTTGTCATTCTTCAAGGAGGCGGATGCCACAAAGTACGGTTCCTCCCCGATCGTCACCCTCCGGGACGGAATCTATCGCCTGGGCGAAGACTTTTCCGCGGCATGGGACAAGGAGGTGATGTTCCGCGAACATGTGCGGGACATCTTGGACACCGGGCTACACCTGGCTCGGCACCGCTACAGATGGACGGGAAGGCTCGAAGTGGGCCAGCGATACTCCCGAAAAGATGTTTGCCGTCTCCTCAACTGGAAGTCGAACCAGCAGAGCACGATCTACGGGTACAAGGTCGACACCTTTTCGAACAGCTGCCCCATTTTCGTCACCTACCACAAGGGCTCTGAGGTGTCAGAGAGCACGAATTATGGTGACGCGTTTCTCAACCCGTCAACCTTAACTTGGTTCACCCGCAGCCGGCGCACCCTCGGGAGTGGAGAGGTAAAGGCCATTGTGGAGAATCGACTTCCGCTTCACCTGTTCGCAAAGAAAGATGATGCAGAAGGCACCGACTTTTACTACCTCGGGCAAGCTCAGGCACGTGATGCCCACCAAACGAGCATGTCGGGAAGTGGGGGTGGAACACTTGATGTCGTGTCCATGACGTTAGGTCTCGCCAGCCCGATTGAATCAAGCCTCTTCGAGTATTTGTCAGCGAGGGGTCGGTAGTCGTCGGGGGCGAGAACCCACTCCATATTCGATCGGCAGTAGCCGAATTCGCAACGCGCGGCCAGCGCGCGGGCTGCTCTGATAGCTTCATACCCCAGTTCGAGGTGCCTAGCGCGATTTAGCGTCTGACAAGGTGATTTATCGCTAAGGTCCAAGCATCAGCACTCAGGGTGTAGTGCGATTCTCGAGGAAGATGTCTTCTACACATTTTCACTGTTCAGTACGTCCACAACTCCGCATGCGAAACAGCCTCAATGGCAGATTGTCACTGCTACTGTCACGGCGCTGGACATCAGAATGATCTAGTTGTTCGAGCCGCGTCATGCACCAATGCTGCTGACTATGCAATCCTCCTCGACAATCTAGAGAAGGTCCTAGGCGGCTTCCACAAAAGAATCCGAGATGTCACTACGCCGACGCGCGGCGCTCGAAACGTGCCGTTACCGAGAGAGATCGTCAGCATGCGGACTTCGGTGGGTAGCGGAGCCACTTGGTTTGAGACCCTGATGGTGGACGAAGCGCTCCACGCCGCATTTATTGAAGTAGCTCAAGGAAGTATGGCTAGCGGCCCCGTCGTCCGGCGTGTGCAGGCTGACTTCGTTAACAGGATTACGCATGGCGCGATCACCGTCATCGGCTCACCAGTAGCTTTCACAAACGTGGTTGAGTCACACGTGTGGTGCAGCATCGTCGCAGAGAAGCTCGGTTCGCTCACGCCAATGAGCAGTGGGGCATTGCCACGGGGTGGTCTTGCAGATATTTGCTACCCGAGGAAGTCAACGGCTAAAGCTCCAAGCTCCCTGGCGGTTGTGCGATCGAGGGGTCTCGCGCACATCGACGCTGCCTACGCAGCCGCAGCGGCAGAGCCCATTCCGAGTGATCAGCTCCTCGCGTTGTTGCGTCTAGTCGGGGCAGCAACTTACCCAGATCTTTGGCACCATGCGGCGGCTGTGCGATTCTGCCTGTCGCCATCTGTCGCCGCGGTCGGTTGGGCGCCTGCAAACACGACCGCCATCGCAACCCCCGCCAATTTTGCTGAACTGCTGGTCGCTGGTATCGAAGGAACCACTGGAGGTTCTGAAATGGCGAAGAATACTTGGCCCACTTCGTTTAGCTGCGCCAGCCATTTTCCTAGGGGCGGCCACGGCATTGCCATCTAGTACCGCACACGTGCGCCGCTGAGAGACCTCGTGATCTGGGCTTTACAGGGGGTGAGGCTTAGCAGGTGCATCCCCGTGACGATGCCCCAGACCAGAGCCGGGGCCAGGCGGTGACCGCGGATGCTGGCGCGGTCAGGACCGCAGGCGGAGCAAAACAGGACCGGTTGGGCTCTTCCTCTCGAGCTCGACGACCGCGTGGCGCGATTTCAGAAAGTCCGAAAATTGGCGGAATCCCAGAGTTCGTTCCTGAAAAGACGGGTCCATGCGTCTCATCTGCAGCTTAAGAGCCGAGGCGTGTTGCCACTCCTGATCGTTGTTCGCCAGCAGGTCCATCGCCCTCACCAGCAAGGCGGTCGCGGCCTTGCGCGCGGCCGGGCTGACGGCCGGGTTTGCGGGCGCGCTTGCTTCGGGACCCTCTGGTTCTTCAGCGATCGTTGGCACAACGTTCGACACCGCAGATGCCGCTGCCGGCGGATCCGTTGTCTTGATAGCAGGCTCGGTGAGCTGTGCCGCGCTCACCACGCCCGGCAGGGAGTCATAGTCGGCGAACTCGTGGCAGGCCGCGGCCAGCGCGGTGCTGGTGGCCCCGGATACTCCGATGCCGATGACGTAACGGCCGAGTCTCTTACATCGCTGGGCGAGCGGGATGTAGTCCGAGTCGCCGGCGACGATGACGATGTGGCTGAGGTCGGCAGACCGGAAGGAATCTTCCATGACGTCGATGGCCAGGCGGATGTCCGCCCCGTTCTTGAGCGATGCCACCGTGGGAAAGAGCTGAATCAGATCGACGGCGCGGTCGGTAAGTTGCCGCTGGTAGCGCGCGTTGACCGCGGCCGACCAGTCGGCGTAGGCGCGGCTGATGACGATGGCGCCAAACGACGATGCGTAGTCGAGCACGGCGCCGACATCGATCATGGCCAGTTGGATGCGTGCGGTGACCGCCGGGTCGGCCTTGGCGTTGCCGTTGGTATGGTGGCGCGCTTTGTCTTTGGCGAACTGATTGGTGCCGTGCAACTGGTTGTAGCGGGAGATGACGATGTTGTCGAAGTCCAGATAGACCCCAACCTGATCTTCTGACTGCTCGGCCATCCGGTGTTCCTCTTTACTGGGGGTGTCGCGTCCATCCCGTCGGGACGTGAATAGGAGATTGAATCGAGAAGGGCCGTTTTCGCGATAGCTCTGCACCCGACTAAGCGGGTAGGAACGAAGCCGCAAGCAGGCCATGAACGAATCGCGCGGTCTGCTCGGTCAGCGTTCCGGGCTTCAGGAGGTTCTCGATGGCCTTCTTGGGCCACACGACGCGCACTCCACCGATGACGAAAGCGCCACCGATGAGGGGCCAGTCGGCGCCAACGAAACACAGCATTCCGTGCACGGGAATCTCTTCCCAGCCCGCGTCTCTAAGCGCGGACCTCACGAGACTGACCTGCTTCTGCACACCGGCGACCTGCTTAGTGCGGTCCCGCGATCCGACCATAAGTTTCTCTGTTCGGGGGCTGAACAGTCCACCTTCAACTCTCAGGCTCGGACGACCTTGATACTTCTTGGCGTCAATAACGAAGACCCCCGCTGCAGTCACGGCGATGTGATCGATGTTCGCTTTGGAACGCGGGATGCGACGGTCGTGCAGAACGCGAACGCCATGTCCGCTGAGCGCATCGAGGCTTTGGCCGAGGTCTTCCTCTCCGCGCGCTCCGATAGCCCAGGCTTGAGTGCTCTGCGGATCATCGGACAGCGCGAGTATCAGGTTCCCCAGGTGCGGGTGCTTGTCGCGGATCCTCGTGGCGCGCTTCTCTCTGAGACGCTCGTGTTCTCGCCTGGCGGAGGCGCCGGCGGTGCCCGTGAAGACCTCGAATTGTTCTGTTCCTTGTTCCAGCTCCACGACAGTGAGCGCCTCGGGCGACGGAACTACCACCGGGCTGGCGGCCACCGGCGCGGCCGGGGTCGAGTGGGGCGGGCATTCCACGCAGGTAACGGTCTTGGACTCTCGCTCGTACATTGCCACGGTCCCGGCGGGAAGTGCGTATCCACAGGCTCGGCATCGTCCTGCGTAGCGCAGCCGCATTCTGTTTGGCGGTGGCGTCGCTTCGTCGCTCACGCCGTTGCCCCCTGCGCCGCGATGCAGCCGACCCACACTCCGTCGCGGGACCGCGTTATGCCCACGAACAGTTCGCGGCGGTCGCGCTCGTCGCGTTCGATCTGGGAATCGGACCACTCTTGGTCAGCGACGCCGGGGGACATCAATTGTTCCGCGACCCAGGGCAGAAGCACCTGCTTGAACTCCAGACCCTTGGCCCGCTTGATGGTGCCGACCTTTACGGCATCCGTGGACGAGCCGTCGTAATCGGTGAGTGCGATGACCGGGATGCCCGCGGTGCGGAGCAGCATGACCGCGTCGCGCACCTGCCAGGTGGTGGAGCAGAGCACGCCCACGTCGCCCCAGCCCACGCTCATGCTCTGCGTAGCCCGGCGAATCTGCTGGATGAGTTTTCCGTCGTGGTCGGTTCGTGTGCGGGCCCGGGCGAAGAGGGGGCGATCACCGTGGCGTGGCGAGGTGATCGCGGTGGCGTTGGTGCTGGCGCCTTCGATGTCGACGTAGCTGGCATCGCCGACCACGTGGGATGCCAGGGCGAGGATTTCCGCGGTGTTGCGGTAGTTGACGTCCATGATCACGCCGCGGCCGGCGACGGAGAGGCCCGCCTCGGCGAGGGTGTATCCGCCGGGGTAGATGGTCTGTTGGCCGTCGCCGATCAGGGTGAACGCATCCGCCCCGTCGCCGGCAACGGAGGCAAGCATGCGGATCATCGCGCAGGACAGGTCCTGGGCCTCGTCGACGATGACGGCGGTGTACCCGACCATCGGTGTGGCACGCAGGGCCGCTTCGGCGAGCAGGATCAGGTCGGCGAAGTCGTGCACCTCGCGGGTGCGCAGGAACGATTCGTAGCGCTGGTAGAGCGCCCATACCGAGCGGCGCTGGTCGAGGGTGAGGCGGCGGCGCCGGCCGATGCGGGCGCAGTCGGCGTACTCCTCGAAGGTGGTGAGGCCACGGCCCTTGATCACGTGGTCGAGCTCCTCCCGCCAGTAGCGGGAGTTCGTGTCGATGGTAACGAGCGGCCCGGAGGTCGCCTTCCAGGCCTCCTCGAAGGCCTGATCGGCCAACTTGGGCTTCACCTGCACGTCGATGCCGCGCTGGTCGAGCACCTTGCGGGCGAACTGGTGTACACCGGTGAACTCCACCCGGTCGGCGACATCCGGCGCCATGCGCCCGAGCAGATTGCTGAGCACGTCGGGCAGGGTGCGCACGAAGGTGGTCACCAGCACGCGCGCATCCGCCTGCGACCGGGCCAGGTAGGCCGCGCGGTGCAGCCCCACGACGGTCTTGCCGGTCCCGGCCGCCCCACGGATGCGGGAGGGACCGTTGAAACTGCGGCGCACCAACTTGGCCTGGTCGGGGTGCAGGAAGGTCATCCACTCCTCGATCGGCGGGGCGAGGAGCCCCTCGAGGATGGCGGCTTCGATGTCGCTCTCTGTAGGTAGGTGGTCCAGATCGAGGACGGGTTCCGGGCCGATGATCGGTTCGGGTAGGGTGACGTCGAGCGGGGCCGGCGCGCCGATCAGCGGGAAGTGCTTGATCGCGGCGGCCAAGACCAGCTCGACGGCGGAGGCGGTGAGGCGCTGCCCGCGGCGGGCGATGTGGCGCACGATGTCGCCTTCGCCGACGATCTCGACCCCGCCGACTGACGCGTTGACGCCCTTGTGTCCGGCGAAGACGACCACGGGGCGTACCTCGCCCGGGGCGAGGCCGATCTCGGCCAGCGCGGCCTCGGTCTTCCAGGCAAGGTCGGCCAGGCCGTCGAATTCGTCGGTGACGTCGGCCTGGCCGCGAAACACCCGGCCGGCGGCGATGACCGGATCCTTCCACGCTTTGGTGTCCACGATGAACAGGCCGCCGGGACCGACGACGACCATGTCGACCTGAGCGCGACGGCTGCCGGGCCACTGGCGGTCGGGTAGGAAGTGGTAGCCGGCTGCGGCCAGGGGAGCAAGCACGTGGGCGATGCGCTTCTCGCTATCGGCGGCGGCGAAGTAGTTCGCCGCCTTCGCCCTCGAGGACTCTGCGGCCTGCGCATGCGCTTCCGAGAGGGCCAGTTGGCGTGTGGCCTCGCTCCACGCCGATCCGCCTGCCGACATCCGTCCCCCGAACCTAGATATGGGCTGAGCTTATCGGCAGGTCTGCGACGGGCAGACGCGGATCCTCACAAGGTTCGACGGGAGCTGCCCTGACGGCATGGAAGGTCAGCCCCGAAAAGGGGGGATGCTACGGGCCGGGCGCTCCGCCCGAGGATGAAAGGATGGCTCTGGAGCGGCCGATCGGGCGAGAATTCTCGGCGGTTGTTGTCCGCAAACAGGAACTCGCCGCGGGTCGCGTCTCGACTGACCTCGGCGACGATTCCGGCCCTATCGACATGTTGCCGATGCGGTGGGCGCCGGCGAGTCCGCGGCATCACGAGTGAATCTCAGGGGAGAAGACAGATGACCATGACGACCGGGCAGCCACCTGCCGACTGGTATGCGGACCCGATCGGCCGCCATGAGCGGCGGTATTGGGATGGTTCCGGATGGACTGAGCATGTGTATTCAAACGGACAGCAGACAGTTGACCCGATGTCCTCGCCGACACCGGATGCAAGGGTTGAATCAACGACGGCCGCGACGGCCGAGAGCGCCGGGCCGGTCGTCCCCGCCAAGGTGTCATTTTTCGGCGCGCGGAAGGTGGCCCGCGACGCGCAGGAGGAAAACCGGCGCCTGCAGGCGCTGCTGGATAAGCACGGCCTTCGCGAGATCGCCGAGCTGGAAGCGATGACGGAAGACCTAAAGCTGGAGATCGCGACCGCGCGAGAGGATCTCGCGCTGCACGTGGCCGCCACCGAGCAGGACCTGGCTCGAAAGATAACGGCGACAGAGCAGGATCTTGCCCGTCAGATCGCCGAAGCCGAGCAGGAGCTCCGCAACACGCAGGCCGCGAAATTCGCTGCGGCGGCTGAGCGAGCATCCGTGGCCGCTGAGATCGTCAACCTTCGCGACTCGGTCCTCTTGCAAGAGTTCGGCCTCTACGACAATGAGCACCCCGCTGAGTCTTCAGTTTCCCTCGCCACGGAACTGGAGTCCTTACGCACCCAGATCAAACAGGCGGTTCGCGAGGGGCAGGCGACGACGGCAACCACTGGCTTCACCTTCAACAACAGCACGGCCAAGGGCGGCAAGTTCGTGCGCGATATGTCGAAGCTGATGCTCCGCTCCTACAACGCGGAGGCGGAGAACTGCCTAAAGTCAGTGCGCGCCGGCAATCTCGCCACGGCCCAGAAGCGACTCGGCACGACAGTTGACCAAGTCGAACGTCTTGGCGGGATGATCGACCTGCACATCACTCCGTACTATCACCGTCTGCGTCTGCGTGAGCTGGAGTTCGCCAGTCGGCACCTGCAGGCGCTGCAGGTGGAGAAGGAGCTTGAGCGTGAACGCCGGGAGGAACTGCGCCAGCAGAAGCAGGCGGAGCAGGAACTGGCGCGCGAGAAGGAGAAGCTCGAAAAGGAGCGTTCCCACTATGCGAACGTGCTGGCTACCCTCATCGAAAACGGCGACGCCGAAGGCGCTGAGCGGATGCGCGCTCAGCTGGCCGACGTCGATCGCGCCATCGAAAACGTCGACTATCGGGCCGCGAACATAAAGGCTGGCTACGTCTACGTGATCAGCAACATCGGATCGTTCGGACCCGAGGTCGTGAAGATCGGGATGACCCGCCGGCTCGTGCCGATGGATCGCGTCCACGAACTCGGCGACGCGTCTGTCCCGTTCCGGTTCGATGTGCACGCACTGTTTTTCGCCGACAACGCACTCGCGGTCGAAGCTATGCTCCACCAGCATTTTGCAGACCGGCGCCTCAACCGAGTGAACCTCCGCCGCGAGTACTTCCGTGCAACTCCCGCCGAGGTGCTCGAGGTCCTCAATGCGCATCGTGTCGAGGTGCTTGAGTACACGGTCGAACCGGAAGCGGCCGAGTTCCGGAGCAGCGTTGTGCTGTCTCCCAGCGCATAGGGAGTGGTGGCGGGACGCGGATGCGCTAGCAGTGGGGAGGCGCTTCTGGGTGGATTGGCCATCGGTTGGAGGTGTCGGATTCAGTGTGGTCCGGCGACCTCGCGGCATCCGTGCGCACGATTCGCGACCGTGGGAGTAGACCCACTTTGACAGGTGTCCGAATCTCCGAGCCGGAAAGAGACGGCAATCGCGTGTGACGCACGCGAGACCAGCGAATTGAGGCCGGACTAAAGTCGATATTGTCATCACCATGGACGGCATACTGGTGCAGATTCTCATTACAGCTTTCGGAACGTTCTTGGGTGCAGCCCTGGCGCTGATGTCAGCGTCGTGGTTCCGATCCCGCGATGAGCAACGCAATGAGGATTCGATCGTGAATAGCGTGATCATATTCCTGTCAGCACGCCGAGCTTTGGTCGTGTCCGATCCCAGGATTCTCCAGTCCGTGGACACCGCTGACTGGAATGGCGACTACGCGCGAGCGGGCAGGTCCGTAGGTATGATGCGCGACGAGATACTGCGGGCGTCCGCGCTTGTGACTCCATCGAGCAAGTGCAGTGGACCCCTTCAAAGGATGGTGATGAGCTGCAATCTCTACATGGAGAAATCAGCCAACAGGCCCGTCAACTACTGGATAGATTTGAATGAGCTCAGGCTCGCCTTGACCGTAGACGTCCAGCGCCTTCAGGCCGCGAATCCGCGCCTCTCCGATGTCCTCCCCGGGGCTGCAGCTTTCGCAGCTGCTTAGCCGCATAGCTCGCGCAGACGCGGTCTACCAAGATGGTCGAAAATTGCCCCTGGTCTGGGGTCGCGCGCGGCACCGATCGCCCGGGCCGGGCGCACCCGAGTCGATAAGGTCAAGGAAGGCTCGTCAATTGGGGATTGACGGAACTATCGAAGCCCGCCGCGCATTGATTCGTCACCGCGACAGCCCCCGGCATCCCTCGGCAACCCGCTGACGTGATCGCTGACGTCACGCGGCCATTTCGGCTGCCCCGAGAGGACTCAATGCCCGCGTCGAATGAAACCCCGAAACCCGTGGGCACTGATGGCGTGACACCGCCCGGGTGGTACGACGACGGGTCCGGCAAGCAGCGCTGGTGGGACGGCGCACTGTGGACCGAGCACCTCGCGCCCGTTCCCAGCGGCCAGAAGGCTGGGCGACAGTTCGGCTGGTTCAAGCCGACTCGGAGCACCTGGATCGTTGGCGGTGTCCTCGTTCTGCTGCTGTGGTCAGCGGCCACTACGGGCGGATTCCCGGGCGTCCTCGCCGTCCTCGGCAGTGTCGGCTTCTTCACCGCACTGTACGTGGTCATCACCGGCCGGCGCTCGTGGGCATCGATTCCGACGCGCAAGATCGCGGCGATCACCCTGGGCGCCAGCCTCATCGCGGGCCTGCTCGGCGGAGCCACCGGCGCTGCTCTCGATGAGCCTGACTTGGTGAGCGCCGAGTCGACACCGACAGCCAGCACGACGCCGACCGCCGCTCCCAGCAGAAAGCCCACCCCCACCCCGACGCCCGCCCCATCTTTCACCGCTGAGTCGGCCGACGCGCCTGCATCAGCGGTGGCGCCCGATGAGGGTGCTTCGGTCGTTGTCGCAGACACTGGCGTGACGAACACGACAGCACTCACGCTGCTGGCCACCGTGGCGGTCAAGGGCAAGGCCGCGAAAACGGGATATGACCGCAAAGTGCAGTTCGGTGCGGCCTGGCTCGACGTGGACCGCAATGGCTGCGACACCCGAAACGACATCCTTACCCGAGACCTCACCGAGATCAAGAAGTCGGGGGTGTGCAAGGTGGTCACGGGGACTTTGACCTCCCCGTTCACCGCCGGCAAGATCGCCTTCGTGCGTGGCCAGGACACCTCTTCGCTCGTGCAGATCGACCACGTTGTCGCGCTCTCCAATGCGTGGCAGACCGGCGCACAACTGCTGACCCAGGCCCAGCGTGTGTCCCTGGCCAACGACCCGATCAATCTGCTCGCCGTTGACGGCCGTTCCAACGCCCAGAAGGGTGATGGCGACACCGCCACCTGGCTGCCGTCGAACAAGTCGTTCCGCTGCAGCTACGTCGCCCGCCAGGTGTCGGTGAAAGCCACCTATGGCCTGTGGGTCACCCAGGCCGAGCACGACGTGATGGCGAAGGTTCTCAGCACTTGCACCGGCGAAATGGCGGTCACGTCGTCCTTCGCGCCGGTGCCGGCACCGGCGCCGGTTGTGGCCCCCGAACCTGCTCCGGAGCCGGAGCCGGAGCCGGTGGTGGAGCCGGATCCTGAACCCGCACCGGTGGAGCCGGCACCCGTAGCGCCGGCGCCGGCGCCAGCACCCGAGGTCTCCTACGCCAATTGTGATGCCGTGCGCGCCGCGGGTGCCGCACCGATCTACGAGGGAACACCGGGCTACAGCACCAAGCTGGACCGGGACAAAGACGGGATCGGCTGCGACACCTAAGCGCCTGGCCGCGGGCATCGCCCGTCATCCCGCCAAGAATAAATGCCTGACCGCCTCTGCGCCCACTCCGTGCTGGAGGCTGAAATGGTGGCCGTCTAGTTTTCGGGCGCACGTGAGTGGCCCCGCAGCGACCAGCGCTGCGGGGTCACTCCTATTGCCATCCGATTTAGTAGCTGCTGGCAGATCCGGCCGGGACGGCGCCGGAGACTAGTGCCGCGCTGCCCGAGACGCCTAGTCGAGTCGCACCGGCGTCAATCATGGCGAGGGCGTCATCGTAACTGCGAACCCCGCCCGACGCCTTCACCTGAGCTCGGTCGCCCACGGTCTGCTTCATCAGGCGCACGGCGTGCACGGTGGCACCGCCGGCGGGGTGGAAGCCGGTGGAGGTCTTGACGAAGTCGGCGCCGGCGGCCACGGCGGCCTCGCAGACGGCGACGATCTCGGCATCCGTCAGCGCCGCGGATTCGATGATCACCTTGAGCACCTTCGGGGCCGGGACGCTGGCGCGCACCGCCGCGATGTCGGCCTGCACGTCGGCGAAACGGCCGGCCTTGGCGGCGCCGATGTCGATGACCATGTCGATCTCGTCGGCGCCCTGGGCGACGGCGAGGGCGGCCTCGGCGGCCTTGATGCTGCTGTGGTGCTTGCCGCTGGGGAAGCCGCAGACGACGGCGACCTTGAGGTCGGCGCCGGCGGGGATGGTTAGCGGCAGCATCGAGGGGGAGACGCAGACCGAGTAGGTGCCCAGCTCTATGGCCTCGGCGATGAGGGCGGTCACATCGGCGGCGGTAGCCTCGGGCTTGAGTAGGGTGTGGTCGATCATGCGGGCCACCGCGGCGGCGTCGGGGGAGAGGAAAGTCATGGGGTGCGTCCTTAGTTGGTGACGAGTTCGGGGGTGCCGTGTGCTGTGGCGGGGTCGCCGGCCGCGGTGGTGAGGGTGGTGTGCGCGGCGGCGATGACCGCGTCGAGGTGGATGCCGCGCAGGCGGAGCACCTCGGGGCCGCTGCCCGATTCGCCGAACTGCTCGACCGAGACCACGCGGCCGTCCAGGCCCACCCAGCGGTACCAGGCGTCGCCGCGACCGGCCTCCACGGCAACCCGGGCGCGGAGGGCTGCGGGCAGCACCGACTCGCGGTAGTCGGCGCTCTGCTCGGCGAACCACTCGACACAGGGCATCGAGACCACCCGAGCGTTGACGCCCTGCTCGGCGAGCTGGGTGGCGGCGTCGATGGCCAGGTGCACCTCGCTGCCGGTGGCCAGGATCGCCAGGTCGGCTCCGTCGCCGTGGTGCCATCGCACGTAGCCGCCGGCGGTCACCCCGGCGACCGTGGTGTCGGTGCTCGCCAGCACTGGCAGGTCTTGCCGGCTGAGAATCAGCGCGACCGGGCGGTCGGAGGAGGCGAGGATGCGGCGCCAGGCGGCGACGACCTCCACGGAGTCGGCGGGGCGCACCACGTCAAGCCCGGGGACTGTGCGCAGCGACGCGATCTGCTCCACCGGCTGGTGGGTGGGGCCGTCTTCGCCCACGGCGACGGAGTCGTGGGTGTACACGTACACCGCGCCGAGCCCCATCAGGGCGGCCAGGCGGATGCTCGGGCGCATGTAGTCGCTGAACACCAGGTAGGTGGAGGCGAACGGGCGCCACGGGCCCTGCAGGGCGATGCCGCTGAGGATGGCGGCCATGGCGTGCTCGCGGATGCCGAACCTGATGAACTCACCGGCCGGGTTGGCGGCGGAGAACCTGTCGCCGTCCACCTCTACGGTGGTGGAGCCGGCCAGGTCGGCCGAGCCGCCCCAGAGCGGGGCCTGACCCTGCAGGGCGCGGAGCACGGCGCCGTTGGTCTTGCGGGTGGCGATGGTGTCGCCGGGCTCGCCCAGCTTCACCGTGTCGAGGGCGGCGGTGGAGAATTCGCCGCCGCGGAAGGCCTGCCAACGCGCCGCGGCCTCGGGCTCCCGGGTGGCCCAGGCGGCGAGGTCGGCCTCCCAGGCGGTGTGCATCCGCTCGCCGCGGGCCAGCGCGCGGCGGGTGTGCTCGAGTGTCTCGGGAGCGACGAGGTCGTGCAGGGGAGCGTCGGGGGCGAAGCCCAGCGAAGTTTTCACGAGGGCGAGCTCGTCGGTGCCGAAGCCGCCGGAGTGCGCGGCGGATGTGCCGCCGAACTTGGCCGACGGGGCGCCGATCACGGTGCGGAGGGCCACCAGGGTTGGCTTGCCGGTTCGCTCGGCGGCCTCGCGCAGGGTGGCCTCGAGGGCGTCGAGGTCGTTGGGGGTGTCGATCTCGAGCACCCGCCATCCGTAGGCCCGGTAGCGGGCGCGCACGTCTTCGGCGAAGGTCGCGTCGGTGTTGGAGTCGATGGTGATGCCGTTGTCGTCCCAGATCAGCACCAGGTTGTCGAGGCCCAAAGTGCCGGCCAGGCTCGACGCCTCACCGGAGACGCCCTCCTGCAAGCAGCCGTCGCCGGCGAGCACCCAGGTGGTGTGGTCGAGCAGCGCGGAGCCGGGGGTGAACACGGCGCTCTCGTGCCGGGCGGCCATGGCCATGCCCACGGCGGATGCGACGCCCTGGCCGAGCGGTCCGGTGCTCATCTCCACGCCCACGGTGTGGTGCACCTCGGGGTGGCCCGGGGTCTTTGAGCCCAGCGTGCGGCTCTTGGCGAGGTCGTCGAGGGTGAGCCCGTAGCCGGTGAGGAACAGCTGGGTGTAGAGCAAAAGACTGGCGTGACCGGCGGAAAGAACGAACCGGTCTCGGGCGGGCCAGTCGGCCTGGGCGGGGGAGTGGCGCAGGACCCGGGAGAACAACACGTGGGACACTGGTGCCAATGCCATGGCGGTGCCGCCGTGTCCGTGACCTTTGGCCTGTACCACGTGGGCGGCCAAGGCTTGGGCGCTCGCCACGGCTCGGGCGTCGAGCTCGGTGTGCGTCGTCGTTGACGGGGATTTCTTCGTTTCGGTAGCCATGCGAGACACTTTGGTATACAAATGTACTTAAGTCAACAAGGGGTTTGGCTGCCGTGTCAGCGCGCAGTCCGGTTCTTCGGAAGGAACGGGAATTCGATGGCGCACACTCTCTCCACCGGTTCGGGTGTGGTGCTGGGCTTGATCCGCTCCGGCCGGGCCACCACCCGCAGCGACCTGATCGACCAGCTCGGCTGGTCGCGCATCACCCTGGCCCGGCGGCTCGACGAGTTGTTGCTCGCCGAGATCGTGGTGAGCGTGGGGCAGCTCGATTCCCGCGGCGGCCGCCCGCCGGAGGAGTTCGCGGTGAACCCGAACGCCGGGCTGCTGCTGGCCGTGGACATCGGCGGCTCGCACACCCGACTGGCCATCACCGACCTGGTCTCCACCATCCTCAGCGAGGACGAGGCCGACATCGGGCTGAGCGAAGGCCCGGCGGAGATCTTCGAGTGGGCCGGCCAGGTTTTCGACCACATGCTCGACAGGCTCGGCAAGACCCGCGCCGACGTGGTGGGTATCGGCGTGGGCGTGCCCGGCCCGGTCGACTTCGTCACCGGCAGGCTCGCCACCCCGCAGGTCTACGCCCAGTGGGAGGGCGTGCTGGTGAAGGATTACTTCGCCGGCCGCTACGAACACGCCGTCTTCGCGGTAGACCGCGACGTGAACATCATGGCGCTCGCCGAGGTGCGGCGCGCGTGGAGCTCCTACCGTGACGTGGCGGTGCTCAAGGCCGGCATCGGCGTGGGGCTCGCGTTTGTGCTCGACGGCTCGATTTACCACGGCTCGCGCGGGGGTGCCGGCGACCTCAGTGCGGTGGGCGCCGGCGGCGCACGGATGCAGCGCCTCGAGACGATCGCCAGCGGCGCGGTGATGCGCCAAGAGCTGCTGGCCCAGGGCCGGAGCGTGCGCACCAGCAATGACATCGTGGGCCTCGCGCTGGCCGGCGACGCCGAGGTGCTGCGGCTGCTCGGCGAGACCGGCACCGCCATCGGGCGGAGCCTGGCCCACGTGGTGGGGCTACTCAACCCGCAAGCCGTGGTGATCGGCGGCAACCTGGCCCAGGCCGGTGAGCCGTTCCTCGGTCCCATCCGGGAGGCCATCTTCGCCGGTGCCCGGGACTTCGCTCTGCAGGGCCTGGTGGTGGAGAAAACCCGGCTTGGACACATCGCCGGGGTCACCGGGGCCTCCCTCATCGCGCAGGACGCCCTCTTCGAAGCCGACCGCATCAGCCGGCTCACCCGCGCCGGCGGCAGCGGCGTGTCGCTCCGCGCGTAGGCGCCGACTCCCGAGGGCTAGGGACGGCATCTGAATAAACTTTGGTGCACTTGTAGACAAAAGGTCGCCTAGGCTTATACAGTCTTCCCAGTCGCTCTCGCAGGTTGAGACGGCTCGCACCCAACAAAGGAGTTCACCCGTGGCATTCAACCTCGCCGAAGCGCTGTCGTCGATTCAGACCCAGGCGGATGCCTCTGACTGGCGCGACGCGATTCGTCTGGCGGGCGCGGGTCTGGTCTCCGGTGGTGCCACCACGGCTGCCTACACCGACGAGATGATCGACGCCGTCGAGAAGCACGGCCCCTACATCGTCATCGCCCCGGGCATCGCCCTGGCGCACTCCCGGCCGTCGCCCGCGGTGCTCATCGGTGGACTCAGCTGGGTGAGCCTGGCCACCCCGGTGGAATTCGGCAACAAGGCCAACGACCCCGTCACCGTCGTGATTGGCCTGGCCGCCGTGGACCACGACGCTCACCTGCAGGTGATGCGCGCCCTGGCCGGGGTGCTCTCCGACAGCGCGGCCATGGAACGGTTGCGCACCGCCACCTCCTCCGACGAGGTGCGCGCCGTGCTCGGCGAACTCGCCGCCGCTGCTGCGTAACGCGGCCCCCACGCATCCCCTTTTCACTCTCTCGTCTCACCCAATCGAAAGGCACCCCATGAAGATCGTCGCCGTCTGTGGAATGGGCATTGGAACGTCAGTGCTCCTGAAAATGAACGCCGAGAAGGTTCTCGCCAAGCTCGGCATCGATGCGGATGTTGAGGCCGCCGACATGGGTGTGGCTCGCGGCGCCGCGCAGACGGCCGAGATCGTGCTCACCTCGGAGGAGCTGGCCGAAGAACTCGGCGATGTGCCCGCCGAGGTCATCATCATCAAGAACTTCTTCGATCTCGAGGAGATCACCGAGAAGCTCACCGCCGCCGTCGAGTAACCCCCTTCACCTTCCCTTCTCACAGAATATGGAGCTCCCACAATGGAGTGGCTCGTCGTCGTACTGAACTTCATCGGACAGCAGATCCTCAACGTGCCTGCGTACCTGATCGGCATCATCACCGCCATCGGGCTCATGGCGCTCAAGCGCAACTCCGGGCAGGTGATCGGCGGCGCGCTCAAGGCGGCCCTCGGCTTCCTGATCCTCGGTGCCGGCGCCAACGTCGTGGTGGGCTCCCTCGACCCGCTGGGCACACTGATCCTCGCGGTGACCGGCGCCCAGGGCGTCATCCCCACCAACGAGGTCATCACCGCGATCGCGCAGGACGAGTTCGGTGCGCAGAGCGCCTACGTGCTCACCCTCGGGTTCCTGGTGATGCTGGTCCTGGCCCGGTTCACTCCTCTTAAATACGTGTTCCTCACCGGGCACCACATGGTCTTCATGGCCACCATGCTCACCGTGGTGCTCTCCGTCGGCTTCGGCAACGGGGCCAGCTGGCTCGTCGTTCTCATCGGTGCGCTGCTGCTCGGCGTGATCATGGTGGTCATGCCCGCGTTCGTGCACCCGTGGACCAAGAAGATCACCGGCAACGACACCATCGCCATCGGCCACTTCGGCACCCTGGGCTACATCGCCGCCGGTGCCGCCGGTCAGGCCGTGGGCCGTCGCAGCAAGTCCACCGAAGACATCAAGTTCCCGCAGGGCCTCAAGTTCCTGCGCGACTCGATGGTCGCCACCTCGCTGTCGATGGTGCTCATCTACATGGTCTTCGCCATCTGGGGCCTCATCGCCCTGCCGCTGCAGGAAGCGCTGGACATCTTCGGCTCCGCCGACGCGGGCGCGTTTATCATGGCCGCCTTCGCGCAGGCCCTGCAGTTCGGTGTCGGCGTCGCGATCATCCTCTACGGTGTGCGCACCGTCTTGGGTGAACTGGTTCCCGCGTTCCAGGGCATCGCCGAGAAGGTCGTGCCCGGGGCACGTCCGGCGCTCGACATCCCGATCGTGTTCCCGTTCGGCGCCAACGCCGTGCTGATCGGCTTCCTGAGCTCCTTCGCGGGTGGCCTCATCGCCCTCGGTGTGCTGGCCATCTGGCTCAACCCGGTCTTCGGGCTCGCGCTGATTCTGCCCGGCATGGTGCCGCACTTCTTCACCGGTGGTGGAGCCGGTGTCTACGGCAACGCGACCGGCGGACGCCTGGGCGCGATGATCGGTGGTTTCGTTAACGGCGTGATCATCACCATCCTGCCCGCCGTTCTGTTGCTGGTGCTCGGCGACTTCGGCTTCGCCAACAGCACCTTCGGCGACGCCGACTTCGGCTGGTTCGGCACCCTCGTGGGTGTCAGCGTGGGCGTGGGCGGCGGCCTCGCAGTGATTCTCGCGATCCTCATCGCCGTGGTGCTGGTCAGCGTCGCGATCGTCTACCAGATCCGCGTCGTGGACAAGGGCTGGGTACCCGGGGCCAAGCGTGACGTCTGGATCGCGGAGGAGAAGGCGGCCGAGAAGGCCATGCTCGACGCCGAGAAGGCTCGTCGCAAGGCGGAGAAGGATGCGGCGGCCGAGGCCGTTTAGCTGCTTGAGTTTGTAGTATCGCCAGAGGGCGGCTCCGCGGTGCGGGGTCGCCCTCTGGCGTTGCATCCGTGATGGCCGCCTCAGGCTGGGGCCAGGCGAGCCGGTCGATACCGTGCAGCGCGCGCACAGGGTAGGGTCGATCTCTTCGGCAGGACCGAAGTCCCGAAACCAGGCCGCATGCGCAACTTCACCGTCACGACAACCTTTGATGGAACATGGTGGTTGTTTCTCATTGAGGAACTCGGCATTCTCGGGCAGATGCCCCATCGGCAAGACGTGCGCCCGGAGGCGCGCCTGCTCGCCGCGCTTTGGCTAGACGTGCAGCCCAACGCGGTGAACATCGGCCGGGTACGGTACGCGCGGATGCACTGGAGCCGGCTTGACCCTCGCGACCGGTAGTCCCCTTCTATCGACGACTGGTGGCCGCGAGGGCGAGACAGACGTTCCGGCGGCGACCTCGACCCGGCGCGAGGGAACCTTTCCGCTCCCGACAGCGTTGCCCCTGATATGAAAGCCATTGTGTACAGCCAGACCGGTGACCCGTCCGTGCTTCAGCTTGTGGATCGGCCGGTGACCGAACCCGGCGCGGGCGAGGTGCGGGTGCGAATGGTGGTCAGCGGGGTGAACCCCACCGACTGGAAATCGCGTCGCGGCTCGGCAGCAGGCGAGAAGCTGGCATTCGACGATGTCGTGCCCGGCCAGGACGGTGCCGGCATCGTGGACGCGGTCGGCGCCGGCGTGCAGCATGTCGCGGTGGGCGACCGGGTCTGGCTGGCGCTCGCCGCGTACCAGCGGGCGAACAGCGGCTCGGCCCAGGAATACGCCGTGCTCCCCGCGGAACGCGTCTTCGGGCTGCCGGCGAACGCGAGCTTCGACCAGGGCGCAAGCCTCGGGGTGCCGGCGATCACGGCGCATCGCGCGTTGACGGTGGCCGAAGACGGTCCGCGCCGGCTGCAGCCGGGGGCGCTGGCCGGCGAGGTGGTGCTCGTGGCGGGCGGCGCCGGGGCGGTCGGGCATGCCGCGATCCAGCTGGCCCGGTGGGCCGGGGCATCCGTCATCACCACCGTGAGCTCACCGGAGAAGGCGGCACTGGCCACCGCCGCCGGCGCTCAGCACGTGCTCACCTACACCGACCCGGACATCGTCGCCCAGATCCGGTCGATCGCACCGGAGGGGGTGGACCTGATCGTGGAGGTCGCACCCGCCCAGAATGCGCGGCTCGACCTGGCCGTCATCCGAAACCGCGGGTCGATCGCGGTCTACGCCAACAACGGCGGCGACCAGATGACCCTCGATGTGCGCCAGCACTTCAGCCTCAATGTGCGCTACCAGTTCGTGCTGCTCTACACGGTAGGGAGGGACGCGATTCGGGCGGCGGCCGAGGACATCACCGCGGCCCTCATCGACGGCGCGCTCGTCGTGGGGGAGGAGGCGGGGCTGCCGCTGCACCGCACCGACCTCGCGCACACGGCGGATGCCCATGCGCTGGTGGAGAGCGGCGTGGTGGGGAAGGTGCTGATCGACGTGGCGGCCGGCCAGTAGGCGAGCGCTCAGGGCAGGAATCCCGCAGGATAGAAGGCATGGCCCACCGTCAACGCACCCCCGCCTCTCCCGATGAACGGGCAGACAAGGCCTGCGCCTCGTGTGGACGGCGCATCGAGTGGCGCGCCAAGTGGGCTGACAACTGGGATGCGGTGAAATACTGCTCGGCCGCGTGCCGCTCGCACGGCGTCAACGCGACCGACCTCCGGCTGGAGGAGACCATCGTGACCCTGCTGAATGCGCGGGCGCAGGATGCCACGATCTGTCCGTCTGACGCGGCGCGAGCCATCGGTGGCGAGGAGTGGCGCGACCTCATGGAGCCGGCCCGAAGAGCCGCCCGGCGGATGGTCGCCCGCGGAGAACTGCAGATCACGCAGGGTGGTTCCGTGGTGGATCCGTCGACCGCGAAGGGGCCGATCCGGTTGCGGCGACCGCGGTAGGGCTCTTCGGAAGCCCCGCTATGGGGGTCTGCCGCTGCCCGAGCTCGTGGCCGACGAGCAATAGATTGGCCGTGCCGCATCCGTTCAGACGCGGTGAACCTGACCCAAAGGACTCCCATGGATACCGCTGCAATCACCGCCTGGACATTCGTCTCCGAGGTTCCGATCCCGGCCGACGTTGAACCCATGCTTGTTCCGGGGGAGAAGGCGGTCGCGGCGTACAAGACGTTCCGGGACAGCGCGGTGTTCACGACCAAGCGTCTTATCGTGCGGGATGCTCAGGGGATCACCGGCAAGAAGGTCGAGATGTACTCGCTGCCGTACTCCAGCGTGAACATGTGGTCGTCGGAGAACGCCGGCTCGCTCGACATGAACGGGGAAATCGAGTTGTGGACGCGCGCCGGTCACATCAAGATCAAGGTGGGCAAGGCCGTCGACGTGCGAGCGCTGGACCGCCTCATCACCCACGCCGTGCTCGGCGCCGAGCTGGCGGTCGTCTAGAAACCGGCGCGGTCGTCGCCGGCACCGGCAATCGGCGTACTATCACCGGCATGACCGGCGTCGCGTCGACCTCCGAGAGCACCGTCACACCGCGTACCTACCTGTTCGCCCTCACCGACGGCGGTGGCACCGTTCCTCCCGAGCTCGGTGTCGCACGCCGGCTGGTCGACCGGGGGCACCGGGTCACCGTGCTCGCGGACGAGTCGCTGGCGGACCAGGTGCGCAGCACCGGCGCGATGTTCGTGCCCTGCCGGTGGAGCCCGGCCGAGGCGTTTCGCGACTATGAGCTGCGCACCCCGACGAGCCTCGCCCGGGGGATCGCCGACTACATGTTCACCGGTCCGGCGCCGGCCCAGGCCCGGGACACGACGGCGGCTCTGGACGCCGTGCGGCCGGACCTGCTGGTCACCTCCTCCTTCGCGCTCGGTGCCATGATCGCCGCCGAGGCCCATGGATGCCCGTTCGATGTGCTGCTCCCCAACTCCTACCCGTTGCCGGCCACGGGCATGCCGCCGTTCGGGTCCGGCCTGTCGCCCGCGCGCGGACCGCTCGGGCGGCTGCGGGATGAGACCATGACCGCCGTGGGCGCCCGGATGATCGACCGGTACGCGCTGGAGAAGATCAACGCGGTGCGGGCCGACTACGGTCTCGGCCCGGTCGCGCACATGTGGGACCAGATCCATCACGCCCGACGTCAGCTTGTGCTCACCTCCCGGGCGTTCGACTTTCCGGCGACGCTGCCGCACAACGCCCGCTATGTGGGGCCGATCCTGGACGATCCGGCCTGGGCGGCCGAGGAGGAATGGACCGCGCCGGCCGGTGACAGTCCGCTGGTCCTGGTCGCGATGTCCTCCACGTTCCAGAATCAGGTGGACTGCCTGCAACGGGTCGTCGACGCGCTCGGCAGCCTGCCCGTGCGGGGCCTGGTGACCACGGGGCCCACGGTTCCCGCCGACGCGCTCCGGGCGCCGGCGAATGTGACGGTGGTGGATTCGGCGCCGCACCGCGAGGTGATGCGCCACGCCAGCCTCGTCGTCACCCACGGTGGCCACGGCACTGTCATCAAGGCGCTCGCGGCGGGACTGCCCCTGGTGATCCTGCACCACGGCCGCGACCAGGCCGACAACGCCGCCCGGGTCACGGCTCGCGGCGCCGGAGTGGCGGTGTCGCGGCGCGCACCGGCACAGCGCATCGCCCGGGGTGTGACCACGGTGCTCGGCACCGACGACTACCGAAAGGCCGCCGAGGCGCTGGGCCAGGCGATCCGACACGACGCCGCCGGCACCACCCTGATCGACGAGCTCGAGACCCTGATACCGGCGCCCGGACGGACCACTCCCTCCGGGTCGTAACCGAGCCGGTGAACGGCCCCGTTGGCGACGCCGTTCGGGCTGTGCGACTTCACAGAAACTCGTTTGTGTGTGAAACTTGACGACTTCTCGTGCCCGCTTGCGGCATCCGAGTGCCCGCAGGCCGGGCATCCGAACAAAAGGAACTCCAATGACGGATCAAACTTTTCAGTTGGCGGCGATTGTGCTGTACTTCGCCGGGATGCTCGCGATCGGCTGGTTTGCCTTTCGGCAAACGAAGGATCTGGACGACTACATGCTCGCCGGCCGCGGCCTGAAGCCCGGCACCGCGGCGCTCAGCGCCGGCGCATCCGACATGTCCGGTTGGCTGCTGCTCGGTCTGCCCGGCGCCATCTACGTGTCCGGTCTGGTGGAGGCGTGGATCGCGATCGGCCTCACCATCGGCGCCTGGCTGAACTGGAAGTTCGTGGCCCCGCGGCTGCGCTCGTACACCCACGTGTCCAACAACTCCATCACCATCCCGAGCTTCTTCGAGAACCGGCTCAAGGACACCTCGCGTCTGCTGCGCGTGGTCTCCGGTGTGATCATCCTGGTGTTCTTCACGTTCTACGTGTCCTCCGGCATGGTCGCCGGCGGGGTGTTCTTCGAGAACTCGTTCGGCTCCACCTTCCTGGCCGGGATGCTCATCGTCGCCGGCGTCACGCTGCTCTACACGCTCTTCGGCGGCTTCCTCGGTGCCACCCTCACCGACGTCGCGCAGGGCCTGCTGATGCTCGCCGCCCTGATCGTGGTCCCGGTGGTGGCCCTCTCCGCCACCGGCGGCATCGGCGCCACCATCGACTCCATCCGCGAGGTCAACCCCGACCTGCTCTCGCTCACCGCCGGCGGATCCGTGCTCGGCGTCATCTCCGCCGCCGCGTGGGGCCTGGGCTACGTCGGCCAACCGCACATCCTCGTGCGGTTCATGGCGCTGCGCAGCCCGCAGGACGCCAAGGCCGGCCGCCGGATCGGCATCGGCTGGATGATCCTCACCGCCCTCGGCGCCCTGGCCACGGCGCTGATCGGCATCGCCTACTTCCAGCAGAACCCCGACGTCACCCTGGACAACCCGGAAACCGTGTTCCTGCTGCTCTCGCAGATCCTGTTCCACCCGTTCGTCGCCGGTCTGGTGCTGGCGGCGGTGCTGGCCGCGATCATGAGCACCATCTCGTCGCAGCTGATCGTCTGCTCCTCGGCGCTGGTCGAGGACCTGTACAAGATCGTGGGCAAAAAGGATGCGACGCCCAAGCAGCTGGTCATGCTCGGCCGTCTGGGGGTGCTGCTGGTGGCCCTCGTCGCCGGGCTGATCGCACTGAACCGGGATTCGACCATCCTGGAACTGGTCGGCTTTGCCTGGGCCGGCTTCGGTGCGGCGTTCGGCCCCGTGGTGCTGCTCTCGCTGTACTGGAAGAAGCTCTCCACCTGGGGTGCCCTGGCGGGCATGGTCACCGGTGCTGTGGTCGTGTTCGTCTGGGGCAACTCCGAGCTGAGCGCCACGATGTATGAGATCGTGCCGGGCTTCCTCGCGAGCCTCCTGGTGACAGTGGTGGTCTCGCTGGCCACCTACAAGCCCTCGATGGAGATTGAGGCGGAGTTCGACGAAGCCGTGGCGCAGGCCCACCACAATTACACGAAGCCGGAAGCTGCTCCGGCCGCCGTCTAGTTCTCGGCACTGCTTTCGTTCGCACCCCGCCCCGACCGATCATGGTCGCGGGCGGGGTGCGTTGTAGCGTGGGCGTGTGACCGAAAAGCAGCCCTACGACCGTGTGCAGAGTTACGACGACTTCGAGGTGCGCCGCTATCCCGGCCATGTGCTGGCCGAAATCGTGGTCGGTGGGCCGTTCGACGAGGCCGGCAACCGGGCCTTCCGTTCTCTGTTCGCCTACATCAGCGGAGAGAACGTCTCCCGCACCAAGGTGGCGATGACGGCGCCGGTGGTGCAGGATGCCGCCGGATCGCGGATTGCTATGACAGCCCCGGTGGTGCAGCAGTCTGTCGCAGCCGAGGATGCCGCGGACGGCGGCTACCGGGTGGCGTTCGTTCTGCCGGCGAGCCTCACCATCGACAGCGCCCCGCGCCCGACCAATCCCGAGGTGCACCTGCGTGCCGTGCCTGAGGCACTCGTGGCCGTCATCCGTTACCGCGGGCGCTGGACGCAGGACAGCTACACGCGGCACCTCGACGAACTGCGGCAGGCCATCTCGGCCGCCGGGCTCACCCCGGTCGGTCAGCCGCGGTTCGCCCGCTACGATCCACCGTTCAAGCCCGCGTTCCTGCGGCGCAACGAGGTGCTGATCAACGTCAACGCATCCTGAGCCGGCCGGCACCTCGAAAAGAGGAAACAGTGACTTTATTAGGATGCAATCGGGCGCAGCATCCTAATTTGCGACCTCTCACCCTTAATCGTTCGTCCCTCGGTCTCAGCGGCCCCGTCAGAAGATGACGAGCAGGATGCCGACCACGAGGCAGATGCCCAGAAGGTGGAGCGTGTTGCGCGCGGTTGAGCGGAAGACCGGTTGCCGCTGCCGCCGCGCGAGAAGTGCCACCGGAACGGCCGCCGCCACCAGCACGATCAGCAGACCGACCGCTCCGACGATGGTGGCGAAGACCCCTTCACCATCGTTCGAATTGGGATCGCCCGGCCACCAGCCGTTGGCGTCGCCGATCGCCTGGAGCCCCAGGCCGAGAACAAGCACCGGCCAGAAGGCGATGGCGACCGCGATCAGGTCGATCAGGATGACCCCGGTGATGAATAGTCGACGGCTGCGTGTCGCTTGGCTGTTGGCGGTCACCAGCTCTGGTCCCGGGGCGCGAAGACGGCGTTGCTCTGCATGGGCTCAGCCTAAGGTGGCCCACCTGAGGGACTGTCGAGGACGTCGGCACGAACCCTAGCGCGGCGGCGATCGTGCCGGGGGTCAGGTGGGCTGGGCCGATGCAGATCAACGACGTGGTTGGGCCAACGCGCGAGCTCGGGGACGGTCTGGGCTGGCTCGATGTCGTTGTGCGGGCGAGGCGCCGGTATGCGGGTGGCGCGCCACCCGCATACCGGCGCTGCACCCGCATAGCGCCGCTGGCGCGACATCAGGGCAGCCGCGGGCAGCCACGGGCAGCCGCGGTGGATCAGGTGTCGGTCGTCTGCGCCGGCTGCCGCTCCATCTGGCGCCAGGCGCCACCGGTGAGCGGGCTCAGCGTGACGAGAGTGTAGGCGACGGCGATGATGCCGAAGGATGCCGCGAGGCCGATGGTGTCGGCGGCGATACCGCCGAGCAGGGCACCGAACGGCACCCCCGCCCAGGCGCCGGCGTTGATCATGCCGAACACCCGGCCGCGCATGTGCGGGGGAACACGTTCGAGCTCCACCGTGCCCAGGATCGGGTTGATCGCCCCGGCGGCCAGGCCGGACAGGGCGGTCATGGCGAGGAGCACGGGCAGTGGAGCGCCGAGGGCGAAGGCTGCGCTCGAGGGCCCGCCGGCCAGGGCGAAGCACGCCGCAAACGTCAGCCGGCGAGGAACGCGGTGGGCGACGAAACCGAAGACGACGTTGCCGACCAGGGCGCATCCGCCCATGACCGCCACCAGCAGACCCAGCACGGCCGCGCCGCCCAGGCGATCGTTCGCGTAGAGGGGCAGCAGGGTCGCACCGCGGGCCGCGTCGAACAGGTTCGTGATGAGAACCAGGCCCACAATCAGCCGCATCAGCGGGTCGTGCATGACAAACCGGAATCCCTCGGCGAGGTCGGCCCAGTAGCTGGTTCGGGGCGCGTCGGAGCGGTCGACGGCCGCGGGCTTGAGGGAGTCGGCAGGCAGAACGGCCACGAACGCCCAGGTGAGCAGCGCCGAGACCGCGAAGGTGGCGGCGTTGACGAACAGGGCCGCCATCGGCCCCACCAGCGCGACGAGCAGTCCGGCGATGGAGGCGCCGATCAGCCTCGCGAAGCGTTCCGAGCCGTCGAGCAGGCCGACGCTCTGCTCGAGGCGTACTCCTGCCCGGGCGGTCAGGCTCGGCAACATCACCCGCCGGGCGGTCTGCCCGGGGGTGTCCAGCAGGCCGCCGGCGAACACCAATAAGAGGAGTGCCCAGAACGGCAGGCCGACGGTGAGGGCGAGCACCGGGATGGTCAGCACGGTCGCTCCGCTGACCAGGTCGGCGACGATGGCCGCGCGGCGGTGGCCGACCCTGTCGACGACGACCCCTCCGAGCGCGCCGCCGATCACCACTGGGGCGGTGGCGAAGAACGCGGCGACGCCCACCTCGACCCCGGAGCCGCCGAGGCCGAGCACGTAAAAGGGGATGGCGAACGCGGTCACGACGTTGCCCGTTTGGGAGATGGCGTGCGCGGTGAGCAGCGCGGTGAGGGAACCGGTGGCGCGGCGGTCGCGGGGGCGCGCCTCCGTGGTGGGTGTGGTCATCGGTGGGCCGGTCAGGGTCGGCGGTAGGCCTGGTAGACCAGCACCACGGGTTCGGCGCCGTCGCTTCCGGCGGGGTCGTGGGCGGCCCCGGTCTCGACCCAGCGGTCCACGAGCGCCTCGAGTTCGGCGCGCATGGCGGTGAGCTCCTCGACGGTCAGGCGCAGGCTGCGGTCACCGCTGGCGGCGGCGCCGACCCAGTCGCGGGGGAGGTTCGGTGTTGCGTCGATGTAGTCGGTGTACCGGGCGGCGTAGGCCTGGGCAATCGACTTCTGCAGGCTCGCCGAGGCGGCGAGCTGGTCGGGATCGTCGAGCAGATCGGCGGGCTCCCAGCTGGTGAGCGCGGTGGTGGCCTGCCACCAGTGTTCGCGCTGGTCGCTGCTCTGCGCCTCGGCGGGCTCGATCAACGCGATGGAGGCCAGCTTGCCGAGGTGGTAACTGATGGTGCCCGGGGCCTCGTCCACGATGTCGCCGAGCTGCGCCGCGGTCTGCGGTCCGAGTTCGCGCAGCAGTCCCAGCAGACGCAGGCGGGTCGGATGCGCGAGCACCCGCATCGAGGCGGCCGACGTGAGCGTGGTTCGGCGGGTATCGCGGGGAGTCATGCCCCGACGATATAAGAACAACGATCATTGCGCAACACTCGTTGTGCATTCTCGGCAGGGTGAGAGGTATCGGTGGGGGCGCTGCGGTGCCGGACGCGCATCCCGAAGTCTGCGGGTCAAGCGCCGTTATGCGGGTGGCACGCCACCCGCATAACGGCGTATGACCCGCATGCCTTGGCTGGCGCATGACTCTGGCGCGGCCGCGGGGGAGTCGGGCCCAAAAGGACAGCCTGGGGGAGCGTCTAGTGGTGCAGCGCCTTGTCGATCTTCTTCGCGTTGTGTGTGGCCAGCTTCTGCAGGTGGGCGCGACCCTTCTTGGCCTCCGGCCCGTTCCAGACTTTCCGGGCCCACGCTCCACCCGCTCGTATCGACCCCGGCCGGCCTTGGTGCCGAGGCGTAACTGACGAGGTGGAGGGCGGACGGACCTGTGGAGAGAACTGAGGATAACTCTTGACGCGGCAGAACTTAACCGGTTTAGTTGACGAATGACGTACAACGATGTTCGATCAAGCTCCTGTTCATCCGCTCACTCACGGCCGGGCCGTTTCGCCCTGGCCGCCACCCTGTCGGTCGCCCTCGTCGGCACCGGCGCCCTGGCCGCCGTGCCAGCGTCGGCGGCCACCGCCACTAGCGGCACCACCACAAAAAGCACTCCGGCGGCTCTCCCGGCCGCCGAAGCATCCGCCCCGCTCACCAACCTCAGCCACCTCAACTTCCTGCTCGCCGAGGTGCCCCTGCCGGTGATCGCCGGGCACACCACCTACCAGGCCGCGGAGACCCCGGTGGTCGAGGCACCCTGGACCTATGCCGACAAGAACGACGACGGCAGTTACAGCCCGATCGGCGGCGGTGTCCTCGACCCGGCCACCGGCTACTACAGCCAGGGCGCGTTCAACGCCGACGACACCTCCCGCGCTGCCGTGGTGTACCTGCGGCATTGGCAACAGACCGGCGACACGACGAGCCGGGACCACGCCTTCCAGACCCTGCGCTCGCTCACCTACTTGCAGACCACCGAGGGACCCAACGCCGGCAACGTGGTGCTCTGGCAGCAGGTGGACGGCACCCTGAACCCCAGCGCCAAGCCCGTCGAGCTGCCCGACCCGAGCGACTCGGACGAGTCCTACTGGCTGGCCCGCACGGTGTGGGCGCTCGGCGAGGGCTACGCCGCGTTCGCCGACGATGACCCGGAGTTCGCCGCGTTCCTCGAGGAGCGGCTCAACCTCAGCCTGGCCGCGCTCAACGCCGGGTCGCTCGGCGACTACCCCAGCTACGACGTCGCCGACGGCGACCCGGTGCCGGCCTGGCTGATCGCCGACGGCGCGGATGCGTCGGCCGAGGCCGTGCTCGGCCTCGCCGCCTACCTGCAGGCCGAGCCCGCCGGCCCCACCGTGGCCGTGGCCGAAACCGCGCTCAGCCAGCTGAGCGAGGGCATCGCGGCGATGTCGACGGATGAGGGCGCCAGCGGCGACTGGCCGTTCGGCGCGATCATGCCGTGGACGAAGTCGCCCAGCCTGTGGCACGCCTGGGGCGGGCTGGCCCCGGCGGCCGTGGCGACGGCATCCCGGGTGCTCGACGACCCGACCCTGCTCGCGGCCGCGGTTCAGGACACCGCACAGTTCACCCCGCAGCTGCTCGCCGCGGGCGGACCTGACAACGCCTGGTCGCCGACCCCCGGCGAGGCGCAGATCGCCTACGGCGTCGATTCCCGGCTGCAGAGCCTGGTGGCCACCGCTGAGGCCGCCGATGCCCCCGGGCTGCTGAACCTCGCCGCGATCACCGCCGGCTGGTACTTCGGCGCGAACCCCAGTGGCCTGCCGGCGTACGACCCGGCCACTGGCACCGCCATCGACGGCATCGAGCCGGACGGCGGGGTGAACCCCAACTCCGGCGCCGAGTCGACCATCCACGCGCTGTTCTCGATGCTCACCCTGGACGCCAACCCCGACCTCAAGGCCGCGGCCCTGGGAATCACCGCCACGGTGGCCACCGACGGGCTCAGTGTGGTGGAGGCCGAGTCCGGGACGATCACCGGCGGCACCGTGACCACCCCGGCCTCGGCCTGGACCGGTGAGGCCAACTGGTCCGGCGGCGCCTACGTGGACCTGGCGGCGGGCGGCACCCTGCGCATCACCGTCCCGACCGACGACCAGGCGCGCCGGGTGCACCCGATCGTGAACCAGGTCGTCGACCCCGCTGGCACGACCACGTGGACCGTCGGCAGCAAGCGGCCGGGCAAGGGCAAGGCCCCGCTGTTGGGCAGCACAGCCAACGGCGGCGCCGGCGAGCAAGGCGTCACCGAGGCGCCCGGCCAGCTACTGCCGCTGCCCCTGGCCAACACCCTGCCGGGCAAGGCCAGCGAGGTCGTCGGCACGACGGATGCTTCGGTGCAGCTGGACGCGCTGCTGATCCAGCCGCTGATCTCCACGGTCGCGGTGACCGGGCCGGACGGCTACTCGACGCTGTTCGTGAGCGCCGACGTCGCTGACACGAAGCGCCGCATCGACGTGCCGCGCGGGCAGCAGCTGGTGCAGCAGGCCTTCGACGCCGCCGGCCAGCCGATCCCCGACGCGCACAAGGGCAAGGGCGACAAGCGCGGCGGCACGGTGTTCATCGCCGCCGGCGGGTTCACCCAGGTGTGGTTCGAGGCTCGATGACTCGCGAATTCGACACCACGGATGCCGCGGAGCGCCATAGCCGATGCCGCCCGCGTCAGCCGACCCACGGTATTCGGAGTTCCGCCTCCGTAGTATCGTCGGAACAATGACAAACATTGCGGAGTCAGCTGCAGGCACCCCACAGGACGACCATCGGTTCTTTGGTCAGCCTCGGGCGCTGGCCAGCATTTTCGGTGTCGAGATGTGGGAACGCTTCTCGTTCTACGGGATGCAGGGCATCCTGCTGCTCTATTTGTACTACTCGGCGGCGGAGGGCGGCCTCGATATCCCGCAGGCCACGGCCGCGGGCATCGTCGGGGCGTACGGCGGAGCGGTTTACCTCTCCACCATCCTGGGCGCCTGGATCGCCGACCGGCTGGCCGGCTCCGAACGGGTGCTCTACGTCAGTGCGGTCGTCATCATGGTCGGGCACATCGCCCTGGCCCTGATCCCGGGCGTCGCCGGAGTCATCGTCGGCCTGATCCTGATCGCGCTCGGCAGCGGTGGTCTCAAGGCCAACGCGACCTCCGTGGTCGGCACGCTGTACCGCAAGGACGATCCCCGCCGCGACGCCGGTTTCTCCCTGTTCTACCTCGGCATCAACCTGGGCGCGTTCTTCGGCCCGATCCTCACCGGACTGCTGCAGTCAACCATCGGCTTCCACTACGGATTCGGTCTGGCCGCCGTGGGAATGGCGATCGGTCTGACCCAGTACTCGTTCGGGCGCAAGCGCCTGCCCGACTCCTCCCGCGAGGTGCCCGACCCGTTGCCGCGCAGCAAGTACCTGCCGTACGCGATGATCGCGGCCGCGTTCATCGTGCTCATCGTGGTGCTGGTGCTCATGGGGATCATCACCGCCTCGAACCTGGTGACCATCGTCATCGGCGTGACGATCGTCGCATCCGTGTCGTACTTCGTCGTGATTCTCACCAACCGGAACATCACCACGGTGGAACGGAAGCGCGTGTACGCGTTCATCCCGCTGTTCGTGGCGAGTGTGGCGTTCTGGTCGCTCTACCAGCAGCAGTTCACCGTCGTGACGCTCTACTCGGACCTGCGGCTAGACCGCGTGTTCTTCGGCTGGGAGATGCCGGTGTCGTGGGTGCAGTCGATCAACCCGGTCTTCATCATCGTGCTGTCGGGTGTGTTCGCTGCGCTGTGGACCAAGTGGGGCTCGAAGCAGCCGTCCACGCCGGTGAAATTCGCCTTCGGCACCGCGATCATGGGCGTGGGGTTCCTTTTCTTCCTGCCGTTCGCCGGGGGCGCGGCCAACTCGACCCCGTTGCTGGCAATGGTCGGCATCCTGCTGGTCTTCACCGTCGCGGAACTGCTGCTCTCACCCGTCGGGCTGTCCGTCTCCACGAAGCTCGCGCCCGAACTGTTCAAAACCCAGATGGTCGCGCTGTTCTTCCTGTCGGTCGCCCTCGGCACCGCCATCTCCGGTCTGCTGGCCGAGTGGTACGCGGTGGCCCCCGAACACCTGTACTTCGGGGTGCTCGGTGGCATCGCCATTGTGCTCGGGATTATCCTGGCGCTGTTCGCCCGGCCGATCCTGCGGCTGATGGGCGGGGTGCGCTAACCGACCGAGAGGGTGCCATGGAGCCGTCGCCGACGCCAACCACGGATCTGGAGTTCATCGAGCTCGGCTCCGGCCCGGCGTTCACCATGCTGCATCCCGGCGGCACCGACGCGCGCGCGCTCGCCCCGATTATGGAGCGTTTCGCCGAGCGGTATCGAGTGCTGGCGCCGGACCGGCGGGGGCACGGCCGCACACCCGACACCGACGGCCCACTGACGTTCGAGGGGATGGCGGACGACAGCATCCGCTTTCTGGAGCAGCACACCGCGGGCCCGTCCCCGCTATTGGGCTACAGCGACGGTGCCGTCGTGGCGCTGCTCGTGGCTCTGCGGCGACCCGACCTGGTGTCGCAGCTGGTGTTCGTCTCCGGTGTCTATTCGCTGGCGGGGTGGCCCGCCGGCACCCTGAATGCCGACGTGCCGGAATTCATGGTCGACGCCTACGCCGAGGTCTCACCGGATGGCCGGGAGCATTACGCCGTGGTGGCCGGGAAGCTGGCCCGGATGCACCAACAGGGTCCGACGCTGACGACGGCGGACCTCGCCGCGATACGGATGCCGGTGCTCGTGCTCGTCGGCGACGATGACGACATGGCGCTGGAGCACATCGTGGAGCTCTACCGCGCCTTGCCCGCCGGCGAGCTCGCGGTGGTGCCGCACGCGTCGCACGGTGTGCTGGTGGAGAAGCCGGACCTGTGCCGGGATCTCATCGTCGAATTCCTCCGGCCCGACAAGCCGGACACCTTCGCCGCGGTGCGCCGCGCGCACTCGGCCTGAGCCGGGAGACCCGCCGCTAGAACAGGGGGCGTCGGGTCCACTCGACGAACAGTGCGAAAGCCGGCGTCGCGAACACCAAGAAGACGATCAGGTTGACGATCACGCTGCCCCGAAACGCCGACCGGAAACTGGCCTTCTGGGTCTTGTGCCGCAGCGTCTGCTGGGCGACGATGGCGCCCGGCCAGCCGCCGATGGCGCCCCACAGAAGAAGAGTCGTCTCCGACACGCGCCAGCGCCCCGCGGTGGCCGCCGACTTGTCGACCGCGTAAAAGGAGAAGCAGACGATGCTGGCGGCGAGGTAGAGACCGGCGACCCACACGGGGATCGGCCAAAGTGTGTTCACGACGAGGTAGCCGGCCACGAAGAACAGGATCGGGAGGTACCGTGCGGCGCGGGATGTGCGCCGGGCGGTGGTGCGACCCGACGACGACAGCATCCGTTTGCCCGCCGGGTGCACCCGTGCGGCACGGCGTTTGCCGTCTGCCGACTGCTCGATATCGAAGGTGAGCGCCTCGCCGAGTTGCGGCCGCGTGTGGCCGGCCGGGAACGCCTTGATATGCACGAAGGTTTTGCCGGTTCCCTGAGCGGGAGTGATGAAGCCGAATCCGCGGTCGTCGTCCCACGCGGTCAAGGTGCCGTGCACTCGTTCAGTTCGGGAACCCATGGCTCGAGCGTAACGGGCGCCGAGCCACCATGGCCCCGCTCAGCGGTTCACGGTGCGGCGGGCGGATCCGCAGCCGTGGTGAGCGCGTTCGGTTCGGGCAGTGCGGACATACCCTCTGGTGTGTCGGCGGAGCTCACGAGAGCTTCGATCCAGCGGGGATTGAGCGTTGGCTTCAATCGATCGGTGAACCTGTAGAGGATTGAAATGTGGGGGTGGATCCAGATCGAACCTCGACCGCCGTCGCCATCTCTGTCCTGTCGCCAGGAGAACTGGAAACTCTCGTTCGAGTGCAGCTTCACCGCGAAGGCAACCTGAAGATGGGCGAGCATCCGATCGTTGAAGTCGATTCTGAGGCTCGAGTCGTAGACCAGATGTCCCATCAGATGACCTCCCTCACGGTGTGCTTGGCGAGACCCTATGCCTGGCAGGCCGGAATCGCTGGGGGGTTGCGCACAGGGGGTAGCGTGCCGGTCGGCCCTTGCCGTTTGGTGAGGTCTGGGTGTCAATTGGATGCAGCGGTGAGGAAAAGTTGGGACGACGACGTCGGGAGTTGCTCATGTCGGGAAAACAGGATGCGTCGAAGGGGACGGGCCGGGGCGGCGCGGAACAACGCAAGGCCGCGACGTCGTCGGGCCCTCCGGCAGATCGGCCGGAGAAAATCCGCAACGTCGCCCTGGTCGGTCGGTCCGGCGCCGGTAAGACCCTGCTCGCCGAAGCGCTGCTCGCGGCCACCGGTGCCCTCACCCGGATGGGCACGATCGAGGGCGGCAGCACGGTGAGCGACTCGGACCCGTCCGAGATCCACCAGCAACGATCCGTGGCGCTGTCGGTGCTGCCGCTGACGGTCGGCGAGGTGAAGGTGAACCTGCTCGACACCCCGGGCTACGCCGATTTTGTCGGCGACCTGCGTGCCGGGCTGCGGGCAGCGGATGCGGCGCTGTTCGTGGTCTCGGCCGTTGACGGTGTCGACGCGGCCACCACCGCTCTCTGGGCGGAGTGCGAGCGCATCGGGATGCCCCGGGCGGTGGTGATCAACCGGATCGATCACCCGCGGGCGGCGTACGAGGCGGTGCTGGCGGCGTGCCAGGAGAACTTCGGCGCCGTGTTGCCGCTGGCCGTGCCGATCCGCACCGACGGGAGCATCACCGGGCTGCTGGGGTTGCTCTCCGGCACGGTTTCGGACTCCGGCGCGGGCGCCGCCGGGCCCACCCAACGGCCGGCCACCGAGGCCGAACGCGCTGACGCGGAGCCGGCCCGGGCCACCCTGATCGAGGGGATTATCGCCGAGAGCGAAGACGAAACCCTGATGGACCGCTATCTCGGCGGCGCCCAGATCGACCTGCACACCCTCACCGCCGACCTGGAGATCGCCGTGGTGCGCGGCAGCTTCTATCCGGTGCTGGCGACCTCCGCCGAGACCGGGGTAGGCATGACGGAACTGCTGGAGCTGCTGACCGGCGCGTTCCCCTCGCCGATGGAACGTGCCCTGCCGTCGGTGACGGACCTGGACGGCCGACCGGTGGGGCCGCTGACCTGTGATCCGGACGGGCCGCTGGTGGGCGAGGTCGTGCGCACCACCATCGATTCGTTTCTGGGCCGGGTCTGCCTGGTCCGCATCTTCTCCGGCACGCTGCGGGAGGACACCATCGTGCACATCGGCGGCCATGGCCTCACCGACCGGGGCCATCAGGACCACGACAGTGACGAACGGGTCACCCACCTGCAGTCCCCGCTGGGCGCCATCCTGCGACCGGTGCCGTATTGCGTGGCGGGAGACATCTGCGCGCTGACCCGGCTGACCGACGCGGAGACCGGGGACACCGTGTCCGACCGGGAGGCGCCGTTGCTGGTCGAGGCGTGGGAGATGCCGGAGCCGCTGATGCCGGTGGCGGTGCACGGCGCGACGCGCAGCGATGACGACGCGCTGGCCAAGAACCTCGGCAAGATCGTGGCCGTCGACCCGACCCTGCGGGTGGAGCGCAACGCTGAGACCCACCAGCTGGTGCTGTGGTGCATGGGCGAGGCGCACGCCGAGGTCGTGCTGGACCGGCTGCGCAGCCAGGGCGTGAAGCTGGAGACCGTCGACGTGATCACGCCGCTGCGGGAGACCTTCGCCACGCCGGCCGGTGCCCGGGGGAGGTACGTGAAACAGTCCGGCGGCCACGGCCAATACGCCATCTGCGAGATCGAGGTCGAACCACGGGAGCGCGGGGCGGGGTTCGAGTTCGTGAACAAGATCGTCGGCGGTGTGGTCCCCGGGCACTACATCGGGTCGGTGGAGAAGGGCGTTCGCGCGCAGATGGAGAAGGGCGTCTCGGCCGGGTTCCCCGTTGTGGACATCCGGGTGACCCTGGTGGGCGGCAAGACGCACAGCGTCGATTCGTCGGATGCGGCGTTCCAGGCAGCCGGGGCGCTGGCGCTGCGGGAGGCCGCCGCGGAGGCCCGGATCCAGCTGCTCGAACCGGTCTCGGCGGTCACGATCAGGGTGCCCGACGCCTCCGTCGGCGCGGTGATGACCGACCTGTCCACCCGCCGCGGCCACATGACCGGCACCACATCGGTGGGTGATGAGCGCACCGAGATCAGCGCCGAGATCCCGGATGCCGAGCTGCTACGGTATGCCATCGAGCTCCGGGCCTTGACGGCGGGGAGCGGTCTCTTCCGCCGCAGCTACCTGCGGCACGACCCGGTGCCGCACAATGTTGTGCCGGCGGCCGCGAGTGTGTGACCGGCCGTGAAGGTGTGACCGGCCCGAGGGCGGCCGGCGAGGCGGGACCGAACGAACGGAGCGATCGACCATGACGCCAGTGACCTGCGATATCACCGTCTCCACCGACGGCTACGCGGCCGGCCCCAATCAGAGCCTGGAGAATCCGCTCGGTGAAGGGGGAATGCGGCTGCACCGCTGGGCGCTCGAGCAGCCTGCCGAGAATGCCGCCCAAATGGAGGCCATCCTGGAGGCGGGTGCATACATCATGGGCCGCAACATGTTCGGTCCCGGCCGAGGGGAGTGGGACGACGAATGGACGGGCTGGTGGGGCGACGAGCCGCCGTACCACGCGCCGGTGTTCGTGTTGACGCACTATCCGCGGGCACCGCTGGTCATGGCGGGAGGCACGACGTTCACGTTTGTCACCGACGGCATCGAATCGGCCTTGGAGCAGGCGCGTGCCGCGGCGGGGGAGTTGAGCGTGGCCATCGCCGGCGGGGCGTCCACCGTGCGGCAGTACCTCGCGGCCGGGCTGATCGACGAATTGCGGCTGCATATCGCGCAGGTGGTGCAGGGCACCGGCGAGCCCTTGCTGGAGGGACTGGATGACGTGAGGTTGGAACAGGTGAGCTCGGTGGAGAACGAGCTGGTCACCCACGTCCTCAGGGTGGTGCACTGAGCCGTGCAACGCCGTGGCGCGCTCGACCCATCCGTTGGTTGCGCCTGTCGAACCCGGCGACCAGTCCCGCTCGAACCGCACTCTCTCAGCGAGGCACCGGCGCCGAGCTGTGCGGGCTGTCGTACTCGCCCAGGGCGTAGCGCAGCTGTTGGTTAAGGTCGTTGAGCGCCTGGCGCACGTTGTAACGAGGGTCGGCGCCCTCGCTCAGTGGCGCGGCGATGCCGTCGCTTGCGAGACGGTGCAGAAGGGTCTGCACCGAATGATCGTCGAGGCCGGCCATCCAGACCAGCCCTTCGAGGTTGGCCAGCACGCCGACGAGAGCGGCAGCATCGCGCTTACTGAGGGGGTGAGGGCAGTTGGTGTCATCCACACGGGCAGTTTCATCCGCAATCGTGATGAGGGCAATCCCCGTCCCTCCCCTGTGAGCGCGGATGCGGCCGGCGTGTGGGGCTCCTAGGCCGGGACGTCGCTGTCGCCGGAGGGGTGTTCCCCGGCGTCGAGCTCCTGGAAGAGGGTGATCTGGAGGCCGGCCGGCGCATCCATTCGCGAGTTGATCGAGCGCCACGGGGTTTCGCGGGGCGTGGCGGTGAGAATCGCGCCGGCGTCAACGAGCCGGTCGGTGGTCGCCGCGGTGTCGTCCACCTCGAACGCGACGCGGAGTCGATGGCTGGGCTGGCCGTCGGCCTCGACCCGATCGATCAGCCGCACCTGGGCGGGATTGGACAGCTCGAGGGTGGCGATCCCGGCGCTGAGGATCACGACCCGGGCGTCGCCCTCGCCCTCGTAGGACTCCGACACTGGCAGCCCGAGCACGTCGCGGTAGAAGGCGAGGGCGGCATCGAAGTCCTCGGTCTCGACGACGAGGCGCAGCTGCCGGACCGGGGCCGGGTTGGGGTTCGTGGGTTCGCTCATGCTGTGGATGGTAGCCGCGCTGGGTGGCGGCCGTGCGTAGGTCGTCGGGCGTAGGGCCTTGGTGCACGGGTGACGCGTGGCCGCGAAGGCGGCGCGCTGTGCGGGGCGGGCGCCGTTATGCGGGTGGCGCGCCACCCGCATAACGGCGCCTGACCCGCATACTTCCACGAGCACAGCGACGGCACGCCGACGGCGCCTCGACGGGGTGCGTACGGTACGTCGAGGAGCACCGCCGACGGCACCGCGGGCCGGCACGGGGTGCGCTACCGTCGAGGTGACTCAGTTTTGATCGCCCTCGAGGAGTTGCCATGACAGACACCACCGCGCCGTCCGGCGCCGGTCCCGAGCAGGACGACACCGCCGGGCAGGGCAGCCCGGCGGCCGGCAGCCTGGCGGCCGCCATCGCGCTGGCACAGGCGGCGCACGCCGGGCAGGTCGACAAGCTCGGGGTGGCCTACATCGAGCATCCACTGGGCGTGATGAGCCTGGTCAACACCGTGCCCGAGAAGACCGTGGCGGTGCTGCACGACGTGGTGGAGGACACCCCCATCACGCTCGACGACCTGCGCGCGCAGGGCTTTGACGAGCCCGTCGTGCGGGCGGTGGATGCGCTGACCAAGCGGGCCGGCGAACCGCTCGCCGAGTCGATGGCCCGGGTGGCCGCCGACCCGCTGGCGCTGGTCGTGAAGCACGCCGACCTCGCCCACAACGCGAACCCGGTCCGTCAGGCCGCGCTGCCGCCCGAGATGAGCCGGCGGCTCACGGCCAAGTACACGGAATCGGCCCGACTGCTCGGCACCACGCTCGCGGCGGTGCTCGACAGGGGATGACGGCTGCGCTCAGGTAGCGCCCGCGCGGGTCGGCTCCGCGACTACCGGCGCTTGGCGAGCAGGGCGCCGAGGCCGGTCACCGCGGCGACGGCGACGGAGCCGAGCGTGAGGACCAGGGTGGGGTTGCGCTTGTAGGCGTCGGTGAGCTTCCCGAACGTGTCGGTCGCGAACTCCCGTGCCGAGGCGATGGCTGCGGTGGTGTCGATGTCGCGCAGGGCCGCGGTGGCGGTGGCGACGGTGTCGTCGACGGCGTGGCGGGCCTGGTCGGCGAGCTCGCCGGCCTTCGCGACGGTGTCCTCGACGAGGTCGTGGGCCTGCTGTGCGGTGTTGTCAGTCATGAGATTCCTTTCGAAGGGGGTGCTGGCTTAGCGGTGAACGGCCTTGGTGATCTTCTTCGTGTTGCGGCGGGCGAGCTTCTTCGTGCCGACGCGGGCCTTCCTCACGGTCGGGTCGTTCCACGCCTTCTTGGCGTTGCGGCGGATCTGCTTGTACCGGCCTCGGCCGGCCTTGGCGCCGATGAGGTAGAACGCGAAGGCCACGGCGGCGGCGAGGAGAAGACGAAGTGCGGTCATGGTGGCCTGCTTTCTGGTTGGGGACTGAGGCGAGGCGTCCGAGCCCGGGCCGGGTACGGCCGAGCTGACCGGCCACGGTGCCGAGCGGATGACTCGCCCTACCTATGAGTGGCGTGAAACCGGCAATTCGTCACGGAATCCACCGTTTTCGGCAGCCGTCGGAGCAGAATGGCAACATCCGACGAAGGGAGCCACTGTGGCCTCGACATCCGCTTCCGCCTGGACGGACGCATCCAGCAACCTGCTCAAGGTCACCCGCGGGTTCGTCCTCGGCACCGTCGATCCCGGCTCAACGCCCGGCTTCAGCGGCAGCAAAACGGATGCCCAGACCGCCGGGGTCGCCGCCGCTGAGGCACTCTCGCACCAGCAGGAGATGCTCTTCGCCAACAGCCGGGAGGGCGACCCGCGCAAGATCCTGCTCATCCTGCAGGGGATGGACACCTCCGGCAAGGGCGGTATCGTGCGCCACGTGGTGGGCGCTGTCGACCCCCAGGGCGTCAGCCACGTGGCGTTCAAGGCACCCACCCCGGTTGAGCTGCGGCACGACCTTCTGTGGCGCATCCGCCGAGAGCTGCCGACCGCCGGCATGATCGGAGTCTTCGACCGGTCGCACTACGAAGACGTGTTGATCGGCCGGGTCAGGCAGCTCGCGTCGCCAGAGGAGATCGAGGAACGCTACGACCTGATCAACGCCTTCGAGCAGGAGCTCGTCGACGATGACACCACCGTGATCAAGGTGATGCTGCACATCAGCGCCGGCGAGCAGAAGAAGCGCCTGCTCGAGCGGCTCGACCGGCCCGACAAATACTGGAAATTCAACCCGGGTGACATCGACGAGCGCATGCTCTGGCCCGGCTACCAAGCGGCGTACCAGACCGCGCTCGAGCGCACCTCCACGGTGTTCGCGCCCTGGTACGTCGTGCCCGCCGACCGCAAATGGTTCGCCCGCCTCGCGGTTCGGGAGCTGCTGCTCAAGGCGTTGAACGACATGGTGCTCACCTGGCCGCCCGCCGACTTCGACGTGGCCGCCGAGCGGGCCAGGCTGGCCGCATCCTGAAGGGTGGGTCCATGGTGGTGTTGAGCGCGGGCATCCTGCTCTATCGGTTGACGGATGCGGCGGAGCCCGAGGTGTGGATCGCGCACATGGGCGGCCCGTTCTGGGCGCGCAAGGATGCCGCGGCCTGGTCGATCCCCAAGGGTGAGTACGGGCTCGGGGAAGACCCGTTCGCGGCGGCGCGGCGGGAGTTCGAGGAGGAGATCGGGGTGCCGGCACCGGCGGTGGAGTATGTCGAGCTGGGTGAGTTTCGGCAGCCGTCGGGCAAGGTGGTGACGGTGTTCGCGGCGGAGGCCGACCTCGCGGTCGACATCGTGGTGAGCAACACGTTTGAGCTGGAGTGGCCGAAGGGGTCCGGCCGGTTGCGGTCGTTCCCCGAGGTGGACGATGCCCGATGGGTGGGTCTGGAGCAGGCCCGGGTGCAGCTGGTGCGCGGGCAGGTGCCGGTTCTCGATGCCCTGGTGGAGCTGCTGAGGAGTCGGGGGCGGCTGGCTCGGTAGCGGTTCGGCCCCTGGGCCTGGTGTCGGCTCGGCCGCGGGAGGGGTGGTTCGGGTGCCGGATGCCTGCTCCGGGGTGCTGCGCGGGCAATGCGCCGTTATGCGGGTGGCGTGCCCCCCGCACAACGGCGCCTACCCCGCATAACGCGAATTCCGGTCGGTCGGGCGCGGAGCATCAGGGACCGCAGGGGTTCAGCGGGCCACCAGCCGGGGCCGCCGGACGGCGACCTCCGCGCGGTCATACCGCAATTCTCTCCCGCCGATCGAGCCATCCGCGGCCACCCACGCGGCCACCCTCGGGGGCACCGGCGGGGGCGGATCGGGTGCCGGTCGCCCGCAACCGGACCAACTGTTGCCCGTGCGGACAATTGTGCCCGGCACACCGGGCGCAATTGTCCGGATCGGCAACAGTTGCCGAACATTGGGCAGCGGGGACTGCCCGGCGTCAGCGGAAGCGGTCGTCGTCGAACGGCTGCACGCCATCCGCCAGGCTCCACGCCGCGGCGAACGGCATCAGGGTCTCGATCCGGGCCACCCGCACCCCCTCGGCGGTGGGCAGCAACACCCGGATGCCGGGGTGGTAGTCGAAGAGCACCTGGCGGTCCCGCCCGCACGGGCCGACCACGCCGCGACCGTGATTGCCCACGGCAACTATCGTCGTGATTTCCCGCGCACCACCGGCGCGGGCGGTGCCCAGGGCGACGAGCTCGGCGCACGGACCGCCGGTGAAGTGGAACAGGTTCACGCCGGCGAACATGCGGCCGTCGGCGGCCCGGACGGCCGCGCCCATGGTGTGGGCGCCGTCCTCGTCGGGGCCTGCATCCGTGTTGGCGTCGATGGTCGCACGAGCGAGCTCGATGAGTTCGCGGTCATCCGCTGACGGGGTTTCGAGTTCGGGGGTTGCAGGCATGGGCTCATCCTACGGAGGGACGGGTCCGGCCGCCGGCGGAGGAGCGGCCGGCGTGGCCTTCGGGGCGTTAGGCGGGTCAGGCGCCGTTATGCGGGTGGCGCGCCACCCGCATAACGGCGCCTTGCCCGCATACCTCGGCGGCCACGCCCGGGCCGAGGCAATGTGGCTGCGCGCTGGCTCAGGTGGCGTCGGGCGTGAGCCGCGCGGCATCCTGGAGCAGGGCCCGGAACTCGTCCAGCTCGAGGGCGTCGATCGACGCGAACGTGATCGCGGCGGAGCTGACCTTGACCTTGCCGAGCCGGCCCTTGTACTGCTGCACGAGGGAACCGTCCTCGTCGGCCGCATTCACGTACACGCTGAGGTGGTTCTTCTGCCTGGCCAGTCCCACCACGAACCACTCCACGGTGGGCTTGCCCGGCCGGGCGATCACGGTGTGGCCGTAGCCGATGATCTGCTGCTCGGTGCCGCCCCAGAAGACGCCCTCCCACAGCTCGCGGGTGACCCCGGCGAAGACCTCGGAGATGATGGCGTCGAGGGCCCGCATCGAGTCGACAAAGGGGCCGTCCAGGGTCGCGAGGAACTCGTCGACGTCTCGACCGGTTAGCTCCATGGTGATCTCCTTCGGTGTGGGGTGGGGCGCTGTCTCGATCGTAGGGGCGGTGCTGTCGCCGCGTCAGCGTGCACCACGGCGGCTGTCGCGAGTGTGGCACCGATCGGCGGATGCGGGGCCGGGCATCCGGCGGATGCGCTAACCCCACGTAGCTCCCGCAAACCCGCGCGGCGCTCCCACATCCACTTGGCGAGTCCGACCGTGGCAACCCCCTTGAAGGGGCACAGCCACGCGGATACGGTTCCAGCGTGCACATCTCACGAAGGAGGCCCCATGCCAGCCACCGCCTTGCCCTCCAGCGGCGACAACCCTGACGACGGCGCCGGTGCCGTCAAGATTTGCGACGGCCGCGGCATGGTCGAGATCCATCGGATGTTCCGGGCCGGGTTCGGTGAGGCCCCGGCGCTGGTCGGTGCGGTGCCCGACAGCGACGCCGAGCAGGCCGACCTCGTCGGCGACTACCTCGCGATGCTCTCCACCGGGCTGCACGCACACCACGAAGGCGAAGACACCATGCTGTGGGGCCGGCTCGAGAGCCGGGCCCCCTCCTGCGCGGCCCACGTGACGCGCATGAAGGAGCAGCACGCGCTGATGCTCGTGCACCTCAACGAACTCGATGCGGCCCTGCCGGCCTGGCGGGCGAGCGGCCGGGCAACGGATGCGGCATCCGTTGCCACAGCCCTGGCCGGCATCAATGCGGCGCTCGCCGTGCACCTGCCCGACGAGGAGACCCACATCGTGCCCGTGATGGAGACCGTCATCACGCCGAGGGAGATCGACGCGCTCTCCGAACACGGTCGGAAGGCCACCCCCAAGGGCAAGATGTTCGTTCAGCTCGGCACGATCCTCGCCGCGCAACCGGACGGCGGCGACGACTGGCAACACGAGCACCTGCCCGCTCCGGTGCGGCTGCTCTGGCGGCTCGTGGGCAGGTCACGGTACGAGCGGTACCGGGCGGCGCTGGTCAAATAGGCGGATGCGCCCGGATGTCGACCGGGTGGGCCCAACGTTCGGAGCTGAGGGCGGTTACAGGCCCGCCAGCTCCGGGAACAGCATTCCAGGCAGGTACGGCCAGAACAGGGTGAGGGCCAGCACGACCGGGACCAGGATGATCACCAGGACGCCCAGCGCGAAGGAGTAGCTGAGGACCACGGCCATCAGCTGCAATCCCACAAAAGCGACGGGCTCGTCACGCACCTCGTGCACGTCGTCGAAAATCGTCAGCCCGTCGGCCTCCGGCGCGTTCCGCTCTGCGGTGTTGTGCTGTGTCGTGTCCATCTGTACCCCCGGGGGGAAGACTACCGGTGCGTGGAGTGGTGCGGACGTCGTTACGAGTGACCCGGGGCCGGGGATGCGCGGCGGGTTGGCTTTCAGGTTGCGCTGTCGGCTACCGCTCCATGCGGCAACGGAGGTCAGCCGGCCACGGTCGGGGCCGGGTGCGATGTTGCGTTTACGGTACCCCCGGCAGGGGTGGGGTGCAACGGGGCTGATGCGCCGGGCAGGTGAGGCGGTGCGCCGGCGCGTGGGGGCGGATGGGCCGGGTTGTGACGCGGGGCGGGTGCGGGTGTGCGGCGGGGAGATGCATTACGCGGGTCAGGCGCCGTTATGCGGGTGGCGCGCCACCCGCATAGCGGCGCGCCGCCCGCGCACCTCGGCCGACGGCATCCTGCCCGCACACCTCGGTCGACCGCATCCTGCCCGGCAGGCGTAGCGGGCGCCGGCGGCGCAGGCGTAGCGTGGACCGGGAGGCCTGGCGCAGCGCTAGCCGGGCCGAAGCGCGGGCGCGGCGTGGGCGTAGCGGGACGGTGGGACGAAACAGAGCCGCCTCGGGCCGGGCGCGGTTGGTGCCGCTCGGGCACCTCTCGCGGGGGTCGGCGCTCGAGGAGGAACTGAGATGGCCGTCAGGGAGGCCTTCACCGCCGAGGAATGGCAGGCCGTGGGGGCCGCACCGTTTCTCGTGGGACTGTACATGGTGGGGGCGTCGCCCAGAGGGCCGATGGTGGTCGTAACGGAGATGCTTGCCGCGGAGAAGGCCGTGACGCGCGAGGCGCATCACCCGGACGCGCTGCCCATCGTCAAGGAAATCGACGCGGACCTGGTGGCGGAGGTACTCGCCCGCGACCTCGGCGTGATCGACGGCGCCGCCGATGACCAGGCCCGGGTGCTGGGCGAGCTGGCCCGGGCGTTGGCCTTGGTCGAGGCGCAGGCGCCGACGATGGACTCGGCCTTCCGGGCCTGGCTGTTCCGGGTGGCCGAGCACGTGGCGCGCACCGCCACGGAGGGTGCGCCGCCGGGTGCCAGGGGCAGGCGGGGAAGCGGGGAGGTGGCCGCGGCGCTGAAGACGCTGGCGGGAATGCTCGGGGTGCCTCGACGGTGAGACCCCCGCGTGCTGCCCGAACGCCCTCCGGCCCGGAGGCTAGACGGTGCCGAGCTCGGAGAGCTTGGCGCGCACGTCGGCGTCGCTGGGCTCGACCATGTGGGTGTCGTCGGAGAACACGATCACGGGGATCTGGGTGCGGCCGCTGATGGCCTTGGCCCGGTCGGCGCCGTCGGCCACGGCCTCAAGGTCGACGTAGTCGTAGACCACACCGAGGCCGTCGAGCAGCTTCTTCGAGCGACGGCAGTCGCGGCACCACTCGGCGCCGAACATGGTGATGGTGGCGGCGGCGGATGCGGTAGGTGCGGTCATCCGTCGAGTTTAGGCGGGTGTCGGCTGAGTGGATGCCGGGTGCCGGGGGTCGCGGAGACCCCGCACGAGTCCCCGTGCGAAATAATACGCTGATCAGAGCGAAACTGTGGTTGACTCAGCTTAGGATCCACCCGAAGGAGTACCCCATGAAGCGCCCGAGCGCCGCCGTGATCGGTCTGGTCGTCAGTGCCGGATTTTGTGTCGGGTTCACCGGGTACCTGATCTACGTGGGCCTCCAACCGGATGCGCCGAGCGGTTTCGCCACGCCGGCCGAGATCTACCTGGGCGGCGGCGGACTGCTCGCCGGGGTGCTGGGCCTGGCGGTGTTCCTCGGTTTGGTGCTGCGGCCCGCTGAGCCGATGCGCGACCAGATGCCGGCCGACGACGAGACACCGCGCGTCTAGCCCACCCGCACGCCCAGCTGGGCCGACCGGCCCCGGCGACCCGGCGACCGTTCAGAGTGTGCTCAGGGCGCCGTCGGTGCGGGCGCTGCGGTGAGGTCCGGTTCATCCGCTGCGGCGGCATCCGCGGACCGAGTGCGTACCCGGGTGGCCAGCACCGGTGCGAAGAACACCACGAGCAGGCCCGCCAGCGGCACGAGGAGCAGCCCGTAGCGCAACTGGGAGAGGTCGGCGATGGCGCCGATGATGGGCGGCGAGAACAGGAAACCCAGGCGCAGCAGCCAGGCGACGATGGTGAGTCCGGTGCCGGCGCGGAAGCCGGGCAGCTCGTCTGCGGCGTGCATCGCGGCCGGGATCAGCGTGGCGACGCCGAAGCCGGCCAGGCCGAAGCCCACGACGGTGCCCGGGATCGACGGAAAGGCAAGGGCCGTGCCCATACCCAGGAACACGATCGCGCCGCCGGTGCGGGCCACAGCCCGCTGGCCGAACCTGTCGACGAGGCCGTCGCCGAGCAGCCGGCCGATGAACTGCATGCCCTGCAAAGCGATGAAGCCGAGCCCGGCCACCAGGGCGGATGCGCCGAGAGCGTCGGAGAGATAGATGGCCGACCAGGACGCGCCGGCGTCCTCGACGACGGCGCCGGAGGCGGCGATCACCACGAGCGCGCCGAGCACCAGCCACTTGCCCCAGCGGCCGGCCGAGCGGGTGGGTGCGTCGGCGTGCGGTTCCGGGGCGGTTGCTTCGGGTTCGAGGGGCTCGGGGCCGGCGAGGAGGAACCTGTAGCTGTACAGCGCGAACAGGCTGAAGGTGACGGCGGACACGATGAGGTGCTGGCCGCGCGGAATGTCGAGCTGGGCGGCGGCGGCGCCGAGGAGGCCACCGGTGACCGCGCCGATGCTCCACACGGCGTGGAAGGAGTTGAGGATGGAGCGTTTGTAGAGCCGCTGAACGCGCAGGCCGTGCGAGTTCTGGGCCACGTCGGTGATGGAGTCCATCGCTCCGGCCAGGAAGATACCGGCGGCCAGGGCAGCCCAGCTGGGGGCGATTCCGGCCAGGATCAGGCCCACCGCGGTGAGCATCGTCGAGACCACGGCGACCCGCGACGACCGGAACCGGCGGATCAGCATGCCTGCGGCGAGCCCGGCGAGGAGGGCGCCGAGCGGGAACGCCGCGACCGCGAAACCGAATTCGGCGTTGCTGAGCCCGAGCTCGGACTTGATCGCGGGATACCGGGGGATCAGGTTGGCGAACAGGGCGCCGTTCGTGAAGAACAGCATGGCAACGGCGAAGCGAGCGCGGCGCACGGCCACGTCGGGGCGGGCAGCGGTGCGTTCTGCGGAGCGGGCGGGAGGCGTCATTGCGTCAGCGGACTTTCTGGTGGTGGTGAGTGGTCGTGCGGGTCCCGTTGGTGAGCGCGAGGCACGGGTTTCAAGCTTGGCACGGATGCCGGTGGCGCCGCACCCGGGTGGCCGCGGCGGGCATCCGGTGCGGCGGCAGGTGTTGTGCTTCGTGGCAGGTGTTGTTCACGGCGGCACAGGTTAGAGCACGTGCCGCGACAACAAAGGTGTGCCGCGAGAATCAAAGTGTGCCGCAAGAACAAAGGTGTGCCGCGAGAGTGCCTCGCGGCGGTGCCTGGGTGGCCCGACTCAGCCGAGGGGTAGCTCGAAGATGGTTTCGAGGCCGTCCTCGTCGTCCCATTGCTCGCCCACCTCGACGAAGCCGAACTGGGCGATAAGAGCCCGAGATGGCAGGTTGTCGGGACTGATGGTGGCCCGGACCACCGTGACGGCCGGCTCGATGCGGGCGCGTTCCAGCAGCGCGGTGAGTGCGGCGCGGGCATAGCCCTGCCGCCGGTATGCGGCATCCACGGCGTAGCCCACCTCGACCATGCCGGTGTCGTCCGGCGCGCCGTGGTAGCCGGACTGACCGACGGCGAGCCGCCGGGCGGGGTCGAAGATGACCCTGGTGATCCAGCTGGCGTCGCCCGGCGAGGCGGCGAGCTGCCGGCTGCGGTACCGCCAGGTGTTGGCGCTGGCCGCCTGCACGAAGAAGGGACTCAGCTCCACCGCTGCCTGCTCGTTGGCCAGGTCGAGGTCCTCCTCGGCGAGGGCATCGATGGTGACCTGGCTCAACTGCACGAGGTGCACGGTGGGCGCCACGGTGGATGGCCACGGGTCGTCGAGCGAGGAGGTAGAGATCATGGGTCCTTCGGGGCCGTTCCGGGTGGGACTGATGGTGGACGGGCCACCTGGTGGTTCGGGCGGCGAACGCGGTATCGACGGCGGCCGTGGCCACTCCGAGCGCGCGCACCTGAGGCTACCGCTCAGCGCCCGGGTTTCTCGAGGACTTTTCCGGAGTTCGCTCAATCGTGCACCGACGTCGGCCCCGTGGACGCCTCCGGCCACCCGGACCCACGAAGAGGCGCAACTGTGCAGTCGCATCTGCTTACCCGGCGATTCCCGCGCCACAACCGGTACCCATCCAGGTGCCCCGGCCGGGCCTTCCCCGAAACGGACCGGCTGCCTATGCTGGCACCGTCGGGGGACCGGCCGCCGGCGACGGTGGCCGCCGCTGATATCGGGAGGAGCGACCATGATGAGCGAGAAACCGCCTCTCCCGCTGGGCCCGGCGGTGCGGGGCCTGGCCGCCTGCGTGGCGCGCACCGGTCTGCTGCTCGTGCAGCGGCGCATCCACTTGCCGCGGGGCAACGCCGGCAAGCGACTGTCGTTCGCCGACGGCAGCCGCGCGGTGGTCTACCGCGAAACAGTGGTGGACCGCGCGGCGGCCCACACCCCCACGGTGTTGGTGGTGGGGTTCCGCCTGCGGCTGCTGCGCGGCCGGGCGCACCGCTGGTTTCGGGTGCAGAGCATCATGAACACCCCGCTGTTCGTCGGCTTTCCCGGCTACGTGTCGAAGCTGTGGCTGACCCACGACACCAACGGGTTGTACCGGGGCATCTACGAGTGGGACGGCCCGGAGCTCGCCGAAACCTACGCCCGCACCCTGTGGCGGGTGCTCGCGTTGGGCAGCGAACCCGGATCGATCCACTACGCGGTGCTGCCCGGGGTGCACCGGGACGAGTTCCTGCGCGATCCGTACCGGTTTTCGGCCGGGGCCGTCGGCATTGTGGGGGACTGGTGGCGTCCGGCCGAGCCGATGTCGGCCAAGCGCCGGGTGCGCGAACCCGCATGACCGATTTCGACACCGATCTTCTGATTGTGGGTGCCGGCACGACAGGCCTCACCCTTGCGCTGCAGGCCGTCGACCACGGCGCCCGGGTGCGTGTCGTCGAACGCCGGCCGGAAGCGTTCCGGCCGTCGCGGGCGATGGTGATGCATCCGCGCACCCTCGAACTCTTACGTCCGCTGGGGGTGACGGATGCCCTGCTCGCGCTCGGCGACTCCGCACCGTCGGTGCGGCTGCACCTGCCCTCGCGGGTGGTGTCGGTGTCGATCGAGAAGCTTGATCTGCCCGGCACCGCGTTCCCGCACCCGCTGCTGGTGCGGCAGTCCGACGTGGAGGCCGTGCTGGCCGCCGCGCTCGCCGAACGCGGCGTGCTGGTGCAGCGCGGTGCGGAGGTGGTGCGGCTGGCGCGGCTGCGTCAGGGCGGCGCCCGGGCCGTGCTGCGCACCGCGGACGACGAGCCGGACGAGGACGTGCTGTGCCGCTACCTGGCCGGCTGTGACGGGCCGGCGAGCCTGGTGCGCCGGTCGGTCGGCGGATTCCTCGGCGGCGACTACGACCAGGAGGTGGTGCTCGCGGACGTGGAGTTGGGCCCCGCCGGCACCGGATCGCGGGCGGTGGCGCCGGTGATGCTCGAGACCGGGGTCGCGCATGTGGTCGTCGGGCGGCAGGGGCTGGTATTCCTGTTCAACATCGGTGAACGGGCCACCTGGCGGATGCTCGCCACCCGACGGGCCGGCGACGACCGGCAGCCGTTCGGCCAGCCGGGTCCGCCCGTACCGCAGGAGCAACTGCAGCGGCTGGTCGACGAGGCCGGGTTGCCGGCGCAGATCATCGAGGTGGCCTGGTCGGCCCAGGTGCGGTTGCAACACCGGATCGCCAGCCGGTTCAGCCGGGGTCCGCTGTTCGTGGCCGGCGATGCCGCCCACGTGCATTCGCCGGCGGGCGCGCAGGGCATGAACGCCGGCATCCACGACGCCGTGAACCTCGGCTGGAAGCTGGCGTTCGCAGCCGCGGCCGTCCGGCGGCTGCCCGAGACGGCGGACACCCCGGGTGACACGCGGCCGGGCGGCTCCCTGGCCGCCCGGCCCGGGTCGGCGCTGCTGGACTCGTACGCGCTGGAGCGTCGCCCCGCCGACCGGGCCGTGCTGCGGCTGACGCACACCATGTATTGGGCCGAGGCGAGTCTGCATCCGCTGGCCCAGCTCGGCCGGGCGGTGCTGGTGCCTGTGGCCGGGCCGGTGCTGCCCTGGCTCGCCCGGCAACGCCGGCTGACCGCGGTGGGCCTCCGCACCCTCTCGCAGTTCCGGCTGCGGTACCCGCACAGCCCGCTGTCGATGGACGTGCGCGCGTCACTCACCCCGGTGCGCGGCGGGCTGGCCCGGCGGGTGCTGCGGCCGGGCTCGCGGGTGCCCGACACCCTGGTGCGCTGCGAGGGCCGTCGGGTGCGCCTGCACGCGTTGCTCGCGCGGCCGGGGGTGCACATCCTGTTGCAGGCGAACGCGCGACCGGTGCCCGACCGGATGCTGAGCCCGCTGGTGCACAGTTACCGGCTCGACGACAGGCCCGGCACCGGCATCCTCGTCGTGCGACCGGACGGCTACGTCGGGCTGCGGGCTCCGGTGCTCGACGAACCGCACCTCGCCGCGTGGCTGCGCCTGGTGGGGCTGCCCGTGCGGTGAGCGGCGGGTCTAGCTGCGCACCGGTGCCTCGCAGAGTTCCAGCCTGAAGATCGGATGGTCGACCAGATCCGGCAGCTCGGCCAGGAACGGCCTGGCCCGACGGCCCAGTTTCTCGAGGTAGTCGGCGGCGACCTGGTCGTGTTCGAGGCCCCGCAGCTCGGTGGCCCGGTACGGGTGTCGGCGCCACCGGATGCGCAGCTCGCAGCGACCGGCGACCCGGAGGTTGCGCACCCACTGGGTCTCGCCGCGGCCGGCGATGACACATCGGTCGCCCTCGAACCGGAACGGTGCCACCGGGGTGCTGATCTCCCGGCCGCTGATGCGACCACGCACGATGAGGGTGGGGGTGCCGCAGGCCCGGGCGACCGGGTTGACGACGTGCCGCATGAAGCGGCTGGGCGGCAGGTAACCGCGGCGGCGGGTGGGCGTGCTGCTCAAGGTAGGCCTCCATTCAGTGTCATCGGCGAGGGGCACATCCGCCTCATGCCCGACACGGTACTGCCGCGGCCGGGACCGGGGAAGGTGCCCGGGAGTTACGCCCACACCCCCAGCGAAACCACCCGATCGGGGGTATAACTCCTGCAGAGCCATGGGACGGCGGCGGGGCGTCCGCTGACATCCGGGGCACCACCGGCCGGCCGGAAGAAATAGCAGGAGTTGTGCATCCCGCGGCTGATCGGGGGAGTGTGTTCTGGCCGGGCAGGTCCTACGGTGAGGTATGGACTGGGTGGGCGACGTGGGGCGCGGCGAGTGGCTGCGCGAGCGGCTGGACGTGCGGTGGCGAAACATGCACTCTGCGGTGCCGCGTGGTTTCGAAGCGTACGCGCGGGTGTTCCACCCCGTCACGATTGACCGGCCCACCGGCACCGGCACCTGGTCGGGCCCCAACCGGGGGTTTGCGTCCGGCATCGACTACCGGAGCGTGCCGTGGGCGCGGGTGGCCGAGGTCGGGGGTGCCACCATGCATCCGCTGGCGCAGTTCGGCCGGCTGAACCGCGGGGTGCCCAACGAGTACAACGAACTGGTGGATGCCGACGGCTGGCGGTACTCCGAATCCGCCGTGGGCACACTCGACGTGGCCGTACTCGCCGCCGTGGCCCTGCACCTGGCCGCCCACACCGGCACCCCGGATGCCGGAATCGCGGCCGTGTGGGAGGGCTGGGGTGGACTCGTCAGCGGTACCGGGGTCTCCGTGATCATGGTGCGCGACGAAGAGGCGGCCGACCGCGCATCCGATCGTGCGGCCGATCGTGAGACTGAGGCCGGCGAGGCGAGGCTCCGGCAGGCGGCGCTCGCCGCGATGGTCGAGCCCGACGATTCGAGGGGCCCCGGCCTGCTGCCCGCCGATGTGTCGTCCGGTGCTCGGCTGCGACTGCCCGGGCGGGACTATGTCTTGTTCGTCGCGGGCATCCGCCGGTTCGTCGACCCAGCCTGGCTGACTGATGCGCCATGGACCGATTCGACGTGGCCGCAGTCGCCGAACCTGATCTGGCCGGACGACCACGCCTGGGTGCTGGTGAGCGAGATCGACTTCGACTCCACGGTGATCGCCGGCACCCAGGCGCTCGTGGACGCGCTGGTCGCCGATCCCACGATCGAGGTCCTGGAGCTGCGGGAGGGCGCCGACCTCACCTCTGAGGGTGACACGGTCAACCTTCCGCCGAACTGACCGCAGCGCCGGCCGCCGGCGGCCCAGGCGAGCCCGGCGATCAGGGGTGCGCGGCGGCGAGGGGGCGGGTGGGGCCGATATCAGGGTCGTTTTCGCCCGGCCCCGGCACGATGGCGATGTCGGCCAACGGCACCACGACGCCGGCGGCGGTGACGAACGCGACCGAGGTGGGTTCGCTGGTGTCGGCGTACTGGTAGAGCCGGCTGGGGCCGTGACCGGACGGCCGGTAGTCGTCACCCCACTGGGCAAGCGCGCCGAGCACCGGGAGCAGCGCGTCGCCGGCGGCGGTGAGGTGGTAATCGAAACGTTCACGGGCGCCCGGCTCGCGGTAGCCGCGGCGTTCGAACACCCCGGCGGCCACGAGCGAGCACAGCCGGGAGGTGAGGATGTCGGTGGGGATGCCGAGCACCCGTCGGAAGTCGCTGAACCGGGTGTGTCCGCGGAAACCCTCCCGCACGATCAGGATCGTCCACCGGTCGCCGAGCACCTGCATAGTGCGCGCGATGGAGCAACGCAGGTCGTCGCCGGAGCGTTTCGAGGAGACGGGGTGCGTTCGAGCATCGGAGGGTCCCGTTGTCATGTGCGTATTCTATCTTTGGTTGGATTATCCAACCCAGCCCGTAACGACACCGGGACCTTCGGTCATGGGGAGTCGGTGCCCTCGGCGAGCCAAGCGCGCACGACTTCGACGGCCGCTGCACGTTTGTGCTCCAGATCGGCGAGATCGGTGACGAGCAGGCTCGCCCGGATATCAGAGTGCCAGGTGAGCAGGCCGTTCGGGTCACCGATGAAAGCAGATGCGGCTTCCGGGTTCTCGGCGGTGGTCGCGCCCCGGTGCAGCACCAGCCGCACCCCGTTTTTGCCCTGAGCGCTGATCGTGACTTGGTCGACCCCGGCGAGTACAAAACTGGGGGAGTTCCACTTGATGTGTTCCTCTGCGACCGGGTTGGCCTCCAGAACGAGCTGCCGCAGCGCCTGGATCACGGGCAGTCGTTCTGCGGGCTGCGCGGCGAGGTACTCCTCCACTGAGCGATAACGATCGACCATGAACGGAGCGTACCGCGGGAGTGCCGGCACCGGGGGGGGCATCCGCGACGGCACAATTGACGCCGGCGCGCCCAGACGGTAGACCTTTGTGAAGGCCCAACCGGCCCGAGTGACCCATCCGCAACGCTTGGAGGACCTAGTGTCCGAAACGTTCAGCCTGATCCTGGGGATCCTCATCCTGGTGGTGGCGATCGCCGTCTCCGTGTTCCTCTACGTGATCTCCCGCCGCCCTCGCTCAGCTCCGCTCTCCGCTCAGGAGCGCGCCGAGCACGACTCCCGCAGCGAGACCGAAGCGGCCCAGAGCCCGAAGATTCGGAACACCGGGAGGGGCGCCGGCCTCTAAGCGGCTCGGCTTCGCAACGAAGGGAACGCCATGAAATACGTGCGACTGGGCAGCACCGGACTCGAGGTGTCGGCGATCACGCTGGGCTGTATGAGCTTCGGCAACCCGATGCGCGGCAATCATTCCTGGACGCTGCCGGAGGAGACCAGTCGCCCGCTGATCTGGCAGGCGCTGGAAGCCGGCATCACCACCTTCGACACCGCCAACGTGTACTCCGACGGCAGCAGCGAGGAGATCCTCGGCCGGGCGCTGCGGGACTTCAGCTCGCGGGACCGGTACGTGCTCGCCACGAAGGTGCACGGGCGGATGCGGCCGGGCCCCAACGGTGCCGGACTCTCGCGCCGCGCCATCCTGGCCGAGATCGACCACAGTCTCACCAGGCTGGGCACCGATCACGTCGACCTCTATCAGATCCATCGCTGGGACCCGCTGACGCCGATCGAAGAGACCATGGAGGCGCTGCATGACGTGGTCAGGGCCGGAAAGGCCCGGTACATCGGCGCTTCGTCGATGTACGCGTGGCAGTTCGCGAAGGCTCAGTACACCGCCGATCTCCATGGTTTCACCCGCTTCGTGTCGATGCAGGACCAGTACAACCTGCTCAACCGCGAGGAGGAACGCGAGATGCTGCCGTTCTGTCTCGATCAGGGCGTTGGCGTGTTGCCGTGGAGCCCGCTGGCCCGCGGCAAGCTCACCCGCGATTGGCATGAGACCACCGACCGCTCCGAAACCGACACCTTCGGCCAGACCCTGTACAAACAGCAGGAGGAGGGCGACCGCGAGATCGCGGGCGCCGTGGCCCAGGTGGCCGCAGAGCGCGGGGTGCCCCGCGCCCAGGTGGCGCTGGCCTGGGTGCGCCAGCAGCCGGCCGTGTCCTCGCCCATCGTGGGCGTCACCCAGGCACACCACCTCCTGGATGCCGTCGCGTCCGTGGACCTCACCCTCACCGCCGACGAGCTGGTCCGGTTGGCCGCCCCCTACCGGCCGCACACGCCCGAGGGCTTCTAGGCCCGCGGATGTCGGTGGCTCCGTCTAGCCTGACGTCACCTACTCACTCACCCTCGTGCCGAGTAAACGGAGCAGATCATGAGGGTACTCGTGGCGACATCGGCAACCCAGGGCGCGCGGGCAACGGATTTTGCGTATTGCATCGAGGGCGAGCTTGTTTGGCTGCATGGGGTGTGTTCGGCGAGCGAGCGCAACCCGTCCGGAGCGTGCGGGTGCGGACGCTCGTTCTCCGGCCTGAGCTCTACCAGGCACACGACCACAGCCTTGGTGCGGGACATCCCCGGGCTCACTCGGCAGGAGTACCTGGCCGCGTCGATGGCGGGACTCGAGCTCATGGGATGGTGCCCGGACTGCAGCGGCTTTCCGGTGGCTGACTTCGTCGATTGGCTGTTAGCCGTGGCCGGGGACCTGCCCGAGGGGACAGTCGTGGAGCGGCATGCCTTCGATCTCAATGTGAGGTGGTCACTAGGCTCGGGGGCGTGACGCGTCTTCTGAAGGTCCTGTCCGCTGTTGTCGTTGCTGCTGTGCTGGCGCTCGGCGCCCCGCTGGCGGCGAACGCCACTGCGCTGAGCCCGGTAACGGCGGCATCGGCAGCTCCGGCTGCGCATTCGAACGTGGTCGGGAGCGTGCGCGCGGCTGTGCCCGCCGACACCTCGGATTTCACCTTCGCGCTGTACGCGGGGGAGTACTACCTGGGCCGCGACGATGCCGGGCTCTCCACCCTGCGCACTGTCGAGACCTTCGTGGCCGAGTTCCCCGACTTCGACCAGAACCGCGGCATCATCCGCGCCATCCCCAACGACTATGACGGTGTGCCGCTGAACACGACGGTAGAGTCCGTCACCGATGCTCAGGGCGAGCCGGTGTACTTCGAGACCGAGATCAACGGTGGTTTCACCGAGCTTGCGCTCGGAACCGACGAGTTCGTGCGCGGCACCCAGACCTACGTCATCAGCTACACCCAGCAGAACGTGGTGCGCGCGTTCGCTGACACCAACGACGACGAGTTCTACTGGGACACCAATGGCACCGGTTTCGACCAGCAGTTCGGTACCGTCGCCGCCCGGGTGCACGTCGATCCGGTGATCGCCCCCTTCCTGACCGGCAACAACGCCTGCTACACCGGGGCTCAGGGGGAGAGCGGCGATTGCCAGATCGTGCAGGAAGCTGACCCGGATGCCGCCGCCCCGGCCGGCCAGATGTTCACCGCCGAGGCCGCCGATCTGGGCCCGGGCGAGAATCTCACCATTGCCATCGGTTTCACGCTCGGCACCTTCGTGCAGGTGCCCGCCGAGGCGCGGTCCGACGCCGACAACTCGTCCGGCTTCGGCGGGTTCCCGTTCGGGCTGCTGGGCATGGCCATGCTCGGCGGGGTGTTCGTTCTCGCCCGGAGCTTCGCGCGCCCTCGCGATCCGAAGGGCGACACCATCATCGCCCAGTACAGCGTTCCGGACGGCTACAACCTCCTCGAGGCCGCCGACCTCATCGGTCGGCCGAAGTCGGCCATGGCCGCGCAAATCGTGAGCTTTGCGGTGCGCGGTAGCGTGCGCATCCTGGACTACCCGGTCAGCGCCGACGGCGGCGACTACACGCTGCAGCTTCTCCGCACCGACGGCGTCGACGATCAGGAGCTCGCCGTGCTCGCCACCTTCTTCCCCGGCCTGCCGGCTGGTGCGGTGTGCGAACTCGGGGTCACCAACGACCCGCTCGCCCGCGGGCTCAAGGCCGCCACAGCAGATGCGACGGTTCGCAACACCGCCCGCGGCTGGCGCGCTCGACCGGCCCTGACCCCGGCAAGGATCCGTCTGCTCGTCGGTCTCGGCGTGCTGGTCGCTTCGGTCGTGGCAGTTCTCGTGATCGGCGACCCGCCCGCGATCTGGTGGTCTCCGTTGTTGCTCCTCGCCGCGTCCGCCGTGATCGTGGGCATCGTCGCGGGGAGTCGGCCGCTGCTGCTCACCGCGGCCGGCCTGGAACGGCGCGACTACCTCGCCGGCATGAAGATGTATCTCGACCTGGCCGAGGCGGACAGGTTCCGCATGCTGCAGAGCCCGGATGGCGCCCTGCGAGTGACCGTGCCCCGTACCGTGCCCGGGATGGAACCCGCCGCATCCACCCTCGACACCGTGGAACTGGTGAAACTCTACGAAAAGCTCCTGCCGTTCGCGGTGCTCTGGGGTGTGGAGAAGGAGTGGGCCGCTGAGCTCGAGGTGTACTACGAGCAGGCCACGACCGCGCCGGACTGGTTCCTCTCGCAGAACGCGTTCAGTGGCATCCACCTGGCCACGGCCCTCGGCGGCATGGTCAACTCGATGAACGCCACCCAGACGCCCACGTCCTCGTGGTCGAGCAGCGGTGGCGGCAGCTTCTCCGGCGGATCCGGTGGCGGCGGCTTCTCCGGCGGTGGTGGCGGCGGCGGTGGCGGCGGTGGCCGCTAGAGCGGCTTGACCATCTCGATCTCCATGGCGCTGGAGTCCAGGACGTACTTCACCCGGTGCCCGGTCTCGGTGAATCCCCGGCGCAGGTAGGCGGCGCGGGCGCGGGCATTGTCCTCGTGCACGTGCAGGGTCAGCCGGTCGCCCTCGCCACGGGCCCACTCCTGGATCGCGACGAGCAGGGCATCGAAGACCCCGGAGTCGCGGCCGCGGTGGTCCGGCGACACGTACACGCCCACGAGCAACGCGCCGGTGGTCGCGTCGGGCACGTACCCGCCCATGGTGCCCACCCAGCGACCGGCGGGGTCGATCGCGACCAAAACCGTGCCGCGTTCGGCGGTGCCGCGGGCGGCGCGCATCCGCCATTCACTGTCGGTGTGGCCGAGGGCGTCCTGCAGGGTCTCGCCGAACGCGATCGGGGTGTCCTGCAGCATCTCCAGGCGCAGCGAGCGCACCTCACGCCAGTCGTCCACCCGTGTGGCGCGGATGCTGAACCCCTCGGTAGTCATTCGCCGAGCTTACCCAGTGACGCCCGCAGGGCGCCGCGCTGGGGCCTTGCGCACGCCGCGGTCCTGTGGTTCACGGCCTGGATGACGTGGCGGGCCCACCTTTTTACGACACCCTGCTCGCCGATTACGCCGAGCGGCCCCGCTGCGCGGGTGGACGCGGCGCCGGGAACCGCCGGAGTTAGGCCACCCCGCGGGTGCTGATGGGGCGGGTGCTCGGGTAGCGGAACGAGAGCAGGTCGGGCAGGTCGAGCACCGAGGTGACCCGACGGGTCTCCGGCACCCCGTCGCGCGGGGCGGGCGCCACGAGCACGGCCTCCATGCCGTGCGCCCGCGGGCCGTCGAAGTCGGCATCCCAGGTGTCGCCGACGAAGATCACCCGGGCCGGATCGGCCTCCGCCGTGTCGAGGGCCGCCTGGTAGATCGCCGAATGGGGCTTCCGAAAACCCACCTCGAGCGACGTCACAATGTTGGCGATGAGGTCGGTGGCCCCCATGGCCGCCAGCTGGCGGGGTACGACGGATGCGCTGTGCGTGTTCGAGACGATGGTCAGCGTGAAGCTCTGGCCCAGTTCCCGGAGCGTCTGGGCCATGCCGGGGATCAGCACCACGCCCCGCTCCCAGTCCGCCATGTTGCTCGCCGCTCCGGCGGCGATCTCGGTTGCGTCGGGTTCCCGGCCGAGCAGCCGCACGAACGCGCGCCGCGACAGCTCTTCCATGGTGAACTCGCGGTGGTCGACGTCGGACTCGGTGTTGAGCTGGTGGAAGGCAGCCAGCCAGGCATCGGCGGTCTCCTGCTCGGTGCCGCGTGCGCCGAAGGCCCGCATGCTCGCGTGCGTGTCGGCGTAGCCCTGGCCCGCGCGGGAGTCCGCGTAGTTGACCAGGGTGCCGAAGAAGTCGAGGAACAGATGCCGCATGTCCTCAGCTTGGCAGGGTGCGGGGCATCGTCCGGCTAACGACCCGGCGCCGTTCTGCGGGTCACGCGCCGGTATGCGGGTGGCGCGCCACCCGCACACCGGCGCCTACCCCGCACAGCTGCGTCCCCGCGGCACAGAACCGCGGATGAGATCGGGAATACGTCACAGCCGGGGAACGCTGCACGAACCATGAAGAAGATCGGGTTCTTGTCCTTCGGCCACTACCAGGCGGTGCCGGGATCGCTCGTGCGGACCGCACGCGATGCCCTCCTGCAGACCGTGGAGCTCGCGGTGGCGGCCGAGGAGCTCGGTGTGGACGGCGCGTCGGTGCGGGTGCACCACTTCGCACGGCAGCTCGCCTCGCCGTTCCCGCTGCTGGCCGCGATGGCCGCCCGCACCAGCCGGATCGAGCTGGGCACCGGCGTGATCGACATGCGCTACGAGAACCCGCTCTACATGGCCGAAGAGGCCGCGATCACCGACCTGATCAGCAACGGCCGGCTGCAGCTCGGCCTCAGCCGCGGCTCACCCGAGACCGCCCTGCGCGGCGCCGAGGCGTTCGGGCATGTGCCCGGCCCCGGCCACAGCGACGCGGATGACGCCCGCGAGCGCACCGCACAATTCCGCCGCGCCATCCGCGGGGCCGGCATCGCTGCCGCGAACCCACAGTTCACCGGGCACGGCAACCTGCTTGCCATCGAACCGCAGTCGCCCGGACTGTCCGAGCGCATCTGGTGGGGCTCGGGCAGCCGCGCCACCGCGAAGTGGACCGGCGAACAGGGCATGAACCTGATGAGCTCCACCCTGCTCACCGAGGACACCGGCGCCGACTTCGGCGACCTGCAGGCCGAACAGATCGGAATCTTCCGCCAGGCCTGGGCGGACGCCGGGCACCCCGGTACCCCACGGGTGTCGGTGAGTCGCAGCATCATGCCGCTGGTCACCGAGCAGGACCGCCGCTTCTTCGGTCTGCGCGCGCAGGCCGACAACCGCGACCAGGTCGGCCACCTCGATGGTGGCCTCGCCCGGTTCGGCAAGAGCTACATCGGCGAACCCGACCTGCTCGTCGAGCAGCTGGCGCAGGATGCGGCGGTGGCGGCGGCCGACACCGTGTTGCTGACCGTGCCCAACCAGTTGGGTGTGGACTACAACGCGCAGCTGCTCGATTCTGTGCTGCGCTTCGTGGCCCCCGGCCTGGGCTGGCGGTGACCGGAGCGCGGGACCGGTCCACGCACCGCCTCGTGTGCCGACATTCGTGAGAGCGCGATCATTTGCGGTGAAATCACCCGCGAACGGGGGCTCAGGACAGCGCGACACAGCCCCGGCGGCCGGTGCGGCGCTGCTAGGTTCGGAGATACGAGCAGTTTGGGGACTGAGCCGTGCAGGCACCTGGCGTACCAACACAGCACTTCCCGCTGAGACGAGCGGGCAGGACGCTCGGCCTGTCTCCAGGTAATTTCCGGGCCTGTGAGTCGTCATGACGACCTTCGATGACCTGGTGGCCCCGCTTCCGGCCGGCGCCACGGTGCCGTCCGAACAGCCGGCATCCGACGCCCTTCTGGCCTCCGTGGATTCGGTGGCCGATGGCATCGCCGACCTGAGTCTGGCCGACGGTGGGCGCGACACGACCCTGCCCGGCGGTTTTGTGGAGCTCGTCGACCTGCCGAACCCGGCCTCCGACGATGAGCTGCACCAGACGCTGCGGACGGCCGGTCTGCCGGCCTCGCTCGCCCGTCGGTCCACGATCGAGAGGCTGCTCGCCGAGAGCGCCCAGGCCAATCAGGACGGCCAACACCATGCCGGCGCCGCACAGGCCGAACAGGTGCTCGCCGACCCGTTCATCACCCCCGGCCAGGAGGCCCGCGCCCGACAGCTGCTCTCCGGCCACCGGCTGCGGTTGGGCGAGTTCGAGGCATCCGTGCGGCACGGTCTGCTCGCCCTGGAGTACCTCACCGCCAGCGGTGACCTGCTCGGCCAGTCGATGGTGCACTGCACCCTCGCGCTCGCGTTCCACGAGACAGCGCTGGAGGAACCAGCGCTCGGCCACGTGCTCGGCGCCCTCGAAGCCGCGCGGCTCTGCGGTAGCCGCACGGCGGAGTTCTGGGCGCTGTCGCGTTCGTCGATGGTGCACCAGGCCCTCGGCGACGCCGATCGCAGCATCGAGCTGGGCCGGCAGGCGCTCGCCCTGGCCGACACCCTCGGTGACTCTCAGGCCGAGTTCGCGGCGCGCAACAATCTGGGCGACAGCTACCTGGAGATCGCCCGGGCGCGGCGGGCCAGGGGCGAAGACGCCCACGTGGCCTTGACCGACGGGATCGCCATCATCCGTGCCGCCGTGGCGCGGGCGGTCGAGCAGGGGCACGCGTTCGACGAGACCATCGCGCGCACCAACCTTGTCGGGTTCCTCATGGAGCGCGGCGAATACGCCGAAGCGCGCCGGCAGGCCGGCCGGTCCAAGACCATCGCCGTCACCAACGGCTACCGCAACCTGGCCGTGAACAACGACTCCCAGCTGGCCGAGGTGGCCCAGGCCGAGGGCCGCGTCGACCTGGCCTGCGCCATGATGGACGCCCAGCTCGCCGACCCGTCGGTGGCCGAGGACGCGGCCCTGAACGTGAAGCTGCACAGGTCGCTCTACGAGATGCACCGGGGCGCCGGCCGGTTCGAGCAGGCCCTGCACCATCACGAACGGCTGCACGTGCTGATTCTCGGACTCACCAGGCAGACCGCCGGGTTGCAGTCGCGGATGCTGATCAACTCGCTGGAAATCGAACAGGCCCGCCACGAGGCGCAGCGTTCGCAGCTGGAAGCGGAGATGCAGCGCATCCGTGCCGAGGAGCTTGACCAGCAGGCACACACCGACCCGCTCACCCGGCTGCCCAACCGCCGGGCCCTCGACCGGCAGCTGCCCGAGATGATGCGCCTCGCCCGGGAACGTGCGGAACCACTGTGCGCGGTGATGGTCGACATGGATCACTTCAAGCGGGTCAACGACGATCACGGCCACGCGGCCGGCGACCGGGTGCTCACCACCATGGCCGAGATCCTCGGCGAGTCCACCCGCGACAGTGATCTCGCGGTGCGGGTCGGCGGCGAAGAATTCCTGCTGGTGCTCGGCGACACCACCCTCGACCAGGCCGCGCAGATTTGTGAGCGCCTGCTCGGCGAGGTGCGCAACCATCCCTGGGGCGCGGTCACCGAGGGGCTTCGCTGCACCGCCAGCGTGGGGGTGGCTCTGCTCAAACAGGGGGAGAGCGTCTCCCGCTGGCTCGGCCGTGCCGATGCCGCCCTGTACGAGGCCAAGGCCGCCGGCCGCAACCGGGTCGAGCTCGCCGCGGCCCGGACCTGACGATAAGCCCCACCCGAACCGGGCGTCGGGTCAGGGCACCAGCACGATCTTGCCCACGTGCGCGGATGCCTCCAGCCGGCGATGCGCCTCCGCCGCGTCGGCGAACGAGAACCTGCTGTCGATCACCGGTTTCAGTGCGCCGGAGTCCAGCCACGGCCACACCCGGCTGAGCAGGTCGGCCATGATGGCCGCCTTCTCCACGGCGGGCCGGGCGCGCAGCGTGGTGCCCCAGTAGCGGCCCCGCTTCTGCATGAGGTGGAACGGGTTGAAGACGGCGTCCTCACCGCTCTGGTTGGCGATCACCATGATGGTGCCACCCAGGGCGAGCGCCGCCACATTGCGGGCCGCGTACGAGCCGCCCATGATGTCCAGGATCACGTCGGCGCCGTGCCCTCCGGTCGCGGCGAGCACCTCGGCCACGAAGTCCTGCTCGCGGTAGTTGATCAGCACGTCTGCGCCGAGTTGCCCGCACACCGCCAACTTCTCGGCGGAGCCGGCCGTGACCAGGACGCGGGCCCCGGCCAGCCGGGCCAGCTGGATCGCGGTGGTGCCGATGCCGCTGGCGCCGCCGTGCACGAGCAGGGTCTGGCCGGTCGTGAGTCCCGCGCTCATGAAGACGTTGGACCACACCGTGGCCAGCGCCTCCGGCAGCGCGGCGGCGTCGATCAGGTCCACGGCGTCGGGAACCGGCAGGGCCAGGTCCTGATGAACCACGGCCTCGGTGGCGTAGCCGCCGCCGGCCAGCAGGGCGCAGACCCTGTCGCCCACGGCGAAGCGGGTGACGGCGACTCCGATCTCGGTGACGGTGCCGGAGACCTCCAGGCCCGGCCACTGGGGCGCGTCGGCCGGCGACGGGTACAGGCCCATCCGTTGCTGCACATCGGCCCGGTTCACGCCGGCCGCGGCTACCGCGATACGGATGTCGCCGGCGCCGACGACCAGGTCGGGGACGGTATCGAGGGTGAGGGCGTCCGGGCCGCCTGGGGTGTGGACCACGAGTGCACGCATCCAGCCATCTTAGAAGCGCCCCCCCCGGGGGGAGACCTAGCCGACGAACCAGTCGAGGCTCTGCCCGTGCGCACCGCACCGGGCGAGGGGCCGGCCGTCGAGGGAAACTGTGAAGTCGCCCGGCACCGGCGTCTCGGGCAGCAACGCGTCCACCCGGGGCAGCACCCCGACGCCGTCCAGCGAGATCCAGCGGCCGAAGCCGGTCACGGCATCCGCGAAGGCCGCCCGCTGCTCGGGGGCCAGGTAGACCAGGACCGCGGGACTGACGATGACCAGCGGCACCCCCGCCGGCGCGCGGGCGACCAGCGCCTCGAGGTCGTGGGCGGCGTCCCCGCGCACCAGCAGCGGTGGGTCCCGGCGCACGATCGAGATCGCCGCATCCAGTCGCCGGCGGCGCGCGGCCTGCTCGGGCCAGACGAGTGTGTCGAGCCAGCGAACGTCCTCAGGGTCGTGCACGTGCAGCGGGTTCAGATCGAGGCCGGCGCGCCAGAGTACCTCGGGCGGATGCTCCGGCAACGGCACCGGCCCGGTGGTCTCGGCTGAGAGCAGCACCGGGCTGGGTCCGTCGGCGGGATCCACCCGCCGACCCGAGTAGTCGTAGCTGTACCGGTCCGGATAGAGACAGAGTCCCGCGCTGGCGCCGACCTCGATCAGGGCCACCCGCGGGCCGATCGAGGCGAGGATCGGCATGACCGCGGTGAGGCGGCGGGGCTCGTTGGTCTGGGTGGCGCGCACCAGCGCCTCGGCGGCGACCGCCGGCCAGTGCTCGAGAAGCCAGCGGCGGAAGACCGGATAGCCCGCCAGCGGTGCGCCGAACAGACGTGCGCAGGCGAAGACCAGGTTGGGCTGGCGCTTGGGCCGGGGCAGAGTGATGATCAGCGCCAGAACCTCGGCATCGTCCTCGACCCCGCCGGCCCAGTCAGCGTAGAGCCCGGACTGGCCCGGAGTCTCGAACAGTCGGAAGCGCCGGTACCAGTCGGCGGTCTTCTCCAGGTCGAGGGCGCGCTGCTCGACGGGCGTCCGGGAGAGGTCAGGCACCGGTGCGGATGCGCTCCAGGAGCAGGGCGAACAGCAAGCTGGAGCGCTGCTCATCGTTGATGATGTCGATGAGCTCGAGGACGGCCGCCCGGTCGGGTTCGGGGGAGTTGGCGACGTCGACGTCGTTGATGCTCTCGATTGCCGCGATGAGACGGTCGGCGCTGGTGGGAGCCCCGGTTGGAGCTGAGGAGTGATCGGCGGCGGCCTGCGAAGCGGGGTCTGTGGTGGGCATCTTTTTACGCTACCCCACAGGACAACCTGCGCTCGCCGCAATGCGCGGTGCGAATAACCGTCTGGCCGGGCATTCTGGTCGCAACCTGGGCACCTTCACGTGGCGGTGTGGCGCCCGTTCACATGGCTTTGGCAGGAAAAACTGAGGTTCCGTTCAGGGAGTTTAGGCAGGCTAGGCCGCTTGCCCGCGCCGCTTCTGCGCGCGTGGGCCCACCCATCAGTGAGCGTGCCCGATGGAGCGCACCCCGACACGACCTGGAAGTCTATGCGCCCCGAAAACACCCAGAACGCCACGCCCGAAATTCCCAGCACCAGCACCACCAGCAGCACCAGCACCCGCGCTGGGCGCAAGAACCGCCGCTCGCGCAGCACACGCCTCACCCTCCTCGCCGGAGGCCTCGTGCTCGCCGGGGTCGTGACCGGCACCGGTTTCACCGTGCAGTCCGCCGTCGCCGACCAGCAGCAGCAGGCCGAGCAGGAGCGCGACGACCGTGCCGCTGCCAAGGCCGCGGCCATCAGCAAGACGCACCTCGCCGCATCCGTGGCCCTCGTCGACGCCGACACCGCGCTCGAAGCCGCCGCGAACAAGGTGGACGCGTCGGCCCTGTCGGCCACGTCCAGCACGCTGGCCGGCTACTACTCGATGCCGCTGTCCGAGGTCAGCGAGCTCACCACCCAGGCCAAGGAGCAGACCGCGACAGTGCAGGCCGCCGCCGTGGAAGCCGACCGGGTGGCCGTGGAGGCCGCAGCCGCTCAGGCCGCCGCCGACGCTCAGGCCGCCGCCGAAGCACAGGCCGCCGCCGACGCCGTGGCCGCCGGCAACACCCCCGCCGGTGCGAAGGCCACCGCCGCGAGCCTGGCCTCGTCGCGCTACGGCTGGGGCGAATCCCAGTTCTCCTGCCTGGCTCAGCTGTGGCAGAAGGAATCCGAGTGGAAGTACACGGCCTACAACGACAACGGCGGGGCCACCGGCATCCCGCAGGCGCTGCCCGGCAGCAAGATGGCCTCGGCCGGCTCGGACTGGGCCACGAACGCCAGCACCCAGATCGCCTGGGGACTCGAGTACATCAACGGCTCCTACGGTACCCCGTGCGCAGCCTGGTCGCACTCGCAGGCGATGAACTGGTACTGATCAGCCCGCGCCCCGGCGCCGGTCAAGCCCAGTAGTTGTTCTGGTACAGGAAAATGATCACACCCAGTTCCAGGGCCAGCAACAGGTAGCCCACCCACAGCGCCGAATAGGCGAAGGTGCGCCCGCTGGCCTGGCCGCGCGCGATGCGGGACAGCGTGACATGGCCAAGCACCACCCCGATCACCGGCAGGATCAGCGCCAGGATGAAACTGAGCACGGCCAGGGCGCCCGTCGCATCCGGGTCCGGGTCGACGGCGGCCGCGGCGGCGTTCTGGCGGATGCCGAACCGCAGCAGGAATACCAGCGCGATCGCGACTCCCACGATGAGCACGATGGTGAGCGGATAGGTGCCCATGCGTCGCCTCTTCCCTAGCGGGCCGTCAGTTGGCCGAGCACGGTGCCGTCCGCGGCTTGCAGGGTCATCACGCCGGCCTGCACCCGGCCCTGGGCGGCTTGGTTCAGCCACTGATCCACGCCCTCGCAGGCCATCAGCGTGGTAACGCCGCCGGTGAAGAGGATCGCCTCGTCATCGGCCTGCTCCCACGATCCGGTGAGCACGTTACAACCGTCGTTGCCGGAGTAGGTGCCGTCGGCCTCGATCGACAGGAACGGCGCCGTCGGAGTATTCGACTCCACCCAATAGCCGATCGGGAGACCCTGCGGGCCGACGGTGCTGTCGGTGGACCGCACCAGGGTTGTCGCCGTCGAGTCGAACGAACTGTGAATGACCAGGGTGTCACCGTCCACCTCCACCCGGGTGCCGCGGGTGACCGCCAGCGGCAGCTGCGCGCCGGGGCAGGCCATCATGGTCTGCGGGCCGGAGGTCGTCGTGAGGGTGCCGTCGGAGTCGACCTCCCAGGTGCCCTGCACCCGGTTGCAGCCGTCGGAGGCGCTCCAGGTGTTGTCCTGCACGAAGGAGATGTACGGCTGCTCGGGGCTGTCGAAGGTCTCCTCGAGAACCCAGGTGCCCACGAGGGCGCCGGCCTGAACGGTGCCCGAGCTGGAGGCCGAGTTCGGCGTCTGGATGCTGCAGCCGGCGAGGACGAGTAGTAGCACCGCAGCGGAGGCCACCAGGAATCGGGTGGGGGGATGGGTTGCCATGCGTGTCACCTCTCGACCTGGCGAATGCTGTGCAGCGTGCGGCGCAGCTGACGATGATGCGATGCTCGCCGCACACCGCAATGTAGTGCGTCACGGTGGCTCCGGCAAGCTGCGCCAACCGCCACCGGCGATGCCGGTGTACGTTCACGACGAGGTCAAGGGAGAACGATGGTGGATTTTCAGCTCGGTGCCTGGCTACTGGTGGCGCTGCACGCCCTTCTCGTGCTCATCGCCACGGTGTACGTCTCCGCCAACCGGCGGCCATCCGCGGCCATCGCCTGGGTGCTGGCGATCATCTTCATCCCTTACCTCGGCGTGCTGATCTTTCTGTTGGTGGGTGTGGGGCGGCTGCCGCGGCGGAGGCGGGAGAAGCAACGCGAGGTGAACGAGCTGATCCTGGCCCGCACCGAGGGCCTGCACCTGGTGAGCCACCGCGACGAGTGGCCGCCCTGGCTCGGCTCGGCCGTGCAGCTGAACCGCAACCTCGGGGCGCTGCCCATGGTGGGCGGCAACCGGGTGGAGCTGCTGCCGGACTATGAGGGCTCGATCGAGCGGATGGTGGAGGCCGTCGACGAGGCCACCGAGTTCGTGCACGTGCAGTTCTACATCCTGGTGCTCGATACCGTCACGCAGCCGTTCTTCGACGCCCTGGCCCGGGCCATCCAGCGCGGCGTGCAGGTCAGGGTGCTCTCGGACTACCTCGCCTGCCTGATGCTGCCGCGCCGCAAGGAGACCATCGCGGCGTTTGCGTCGATGGGCGCCGAGTGGCATGCGCTGCTGCCCCTGCGGTTCTGGAAGGGCCAGTGGCGCCGGCCCGACATGCGCAACCACCGCAAACTCCTCGTCGTCGACGGGCGGCTGGGCTTCAGCGGCTCGCAGAACATGATCGACGCCACCTACCTCAAGCCTGGCAACCTCAAGCGCGGACTGCGCTGGCACGAGCTGATGATGCGCATCGAGGGGCCAGCGGTGCGCGAGCTGAACGCTGTGTTCCTCGCCGACTGGTTCAGCGAGACCGACGAGATGCTGCCCTTCGACACGTCGCCCATCGTGCTCGACCCCGCCCCGGATCTGCTCGACGCCCAAGTGCTGCCGAGCGGTCCGAGCTTCGAGAATGACAACAACCTCAAGCTCTACGCGATGCTCATCCAGAAGGCCGAGCGCCGGGTGAGCATCACCAGCCCTTATTTTGTGCCCGAGGAATCGACGATGCTGGCCATCGTCACGGCGGCATCGCGCGGGGTGGAGGTGGAGCTGTTCGCCTCGCACATCGGCGATCAGGCGCTGGTCTACCACGCGCAGCGGTCCTACTACGAGGAACTGCTACGGGCGGGAGTGTCGATCTACCTCTACGCGGAGCCCACGGTGCTGCACGCGAAGCACTTCACCATCGACGACGACGTGTCGGTGGTGGGGTCCAGCAATATGGACATCCGCTCGTTCAGCCTGAACATGGAGGTCTCGGTTCTGGTGCACGGCACCGAATTCGTGAAGCGGATGCGGGTTGTGCAGGACGGCTACCGGGCCAACAGCAGCAAGGTCGAGCTGGCCGACTGGCTCCACCGGCCGGCCGGCGCCAAGGTGCTCGACAACCTGGCCCGGCTGACCTCGTCACTGCAATAGCTGGAGTAGGGGAGGAGCGCGGGTGAACGAGTGGACACAGCTCTTGCCGCTGGCGTTGACCATCGCGCTCAGCCCGCTGCCGCTGGCGGGGCTGCTGCTGATCCTGCTCGCCCCCGACGGGTTCAAGGCGGCTGCGGGGTTCAGCATCGGCTGGTTTCTCGGGGTGCTGTTCTCGGCCACCCTGCTGGCGCTGCTGTCATCGCTGCTGCCGCACGACAGGTCGGCCGGCACCCGCACCCTGCAGGTGGCGGTGCCGCTGCTGCTCGGTATCGCCCTGATCGTGCTGGGCCTGGTGCAGTGGCACGACCGGCCGCGGCGCGACGCGGAGGTGCCGCTGCCGCGCTGGCTGAGCGCGCTGGACCGGCTGACCCCGGCACGGGCGACCATCATCGGGGTCGGCTACGCCGCGTTCCGGCCGAAGAACCTGGTCATGGCGGCCGCCGCCGGGGTGGTGATCCTGGGCGCCCACAGCGACCCCACCGGCATCGTGGTCTCGGTGGCCCTGTTCACCGCGCTGGCGTCCATCACCATGCTCAGCCCGGTGCTGGCGTACGCGTTCGGTGGCCCCGCGGTGCGGGAGAAGCTGGTGCGCCTGCGCGGCTGGTTGGTGCGCAACATGCCGGTGATCACGGTGATCACGGTGTTGCTGCTGGGCGTGTTCCTGGTGCTGGCCGGACTCAGCGAGTATGCCGGCCAGCTGCTGCGCTGAGCATAACTCCTGCTGGATTCCAGGCGCCGACCCGGCATCAGTGGACTGACGCGGCGGAGGTCGACGGGCGGGGAGAATTGCAGGAGTTATGCATCCTCCGCACCCTCGACACCAGGGAGACTTCTGATGGCCGCACAGGACCGAAACAGCCGACTTGCCACCCGCCGCACGGCCGCCGGGGAGTTCATCGAACGTCTGGAGCGCCCGGCGCTGGCGATCGAACTTGGTCTGGAACCACATCCGGAGGGCGGCTGGTACCGGCGTACCTGGACGTCGCCGGTGCCGGTGACGCTCACGGATACCGACGGCTCCGAACGGGTGCGGCCGGCGGCCACGCTCATCCACTTCCTGCTGCCGGCAGGGGAGTTCTCCGCTTGGCACCGGCTGTCCTCCAGCGAAATCTGGATCTGGAACGGCCAGGGCGCCGTGCAGCTGGAACTCGGCGGCGACGGCGATGAGCCGGATGCCGAGTCGAGCCCGGTCCTGGGCGGCCGGCTGCTGCGCGGCGAACACAGCCAGGTGATCATCCCGGCGGATGTCTGGCAGCGCACAGTGCCGAGCGAGGAGGACGCCCTGGTGAGTTGCCTGGTGTCACCCGGCTTCGACTTCGCCGACTTCTCGATGGAGTAGCTCCCGATGTGGTGTCGGCGCCGGCGTTCCCCAGCTGCGGATACCGGCCCGCCGGTCGGTGCGCCGACGCACGATCCGCAGCACGATGGCGTCGATGACAACGCCCAGAAGCAGGGCGGCGGCCACGGCCAGCAGTGCTCCCAACAGCGGGTTGTGCCGCAGCCAGGCTCCGGCGATCATTCCGACCAGCACCGAGTATGTGGCCCAGCAGAGCCCGCCGAGAGCCGCGAACGAGACGAACCGGCGCGGCGGAAAGCCCGTGGCGCCCGCGGTCATGTTCACGGCCACCCGACCGACCGGGATATACCGGGCCGTGAGCAGCAGCGATGCCGGTCGGCTCAGCAGGGCCGCGCGCGCCCTGTCGGCGATCCGCGCCGCGCCGGGACGCCGCTGCCAGCCGAAGCGGGTCAGGCCGATCCGGCGGCCGATCAGGTAGGCGATGCTGTCACCGAGCACCGCGCCCACCATGGCCACGCCGATGAGCCCGACGGGGTGCGGTGTGCCGGTGGAGACGGCCAGGGCGCCGAGCGCCACGACCACCGTCTCGCTGGGAAACGGGGGGAAGAAGCCGTCGATGACCACAAAGACGAACACGACAGGGTAGACCCAAGCCGACCCGGCAAGGGTGAGGACCAGGTCGTTGAGGGCATCAAAAACAGGCATGTCCTCACGGTAGGGAGAGCCCGATCCCGCTCGCGTCGGTCGGAGGGACGATTCCCTGCACCGGTGGGATGATCCGGGCCGGTACAGCCGTTCTGCGCCCTCGTCGGGGCGTCAGTGACCCGATTGGTTCCGGATCGACACCGGATCACCCCCGGATGGCCCTTGATGTGTCACCGAGACCGCCGAAATGACCGTAACTTAGATAGGTAGGAACATGTCCGTCGAACCCGACGTGGTCGAGCCTGCGCACACGAAAGGTTGAGTTGTGAACGAGGAATGCATCCACGGACTGGACGGGGAGCTGTGCGCCCTGTGTTTCCCACCCGCCGCCCCCGTCGCACCGACCGTGCCCGCTGCCCGCGCCCCGCGTGCCAGCCGAGCCCGCACCCCCGAAGCGCCGACGGCGTTGCGTACCATCGTCGCCCCGATCACCACGGGCACCGCTCGCACCAAGCGCCACGACGACAAGGTCGGTGAGCAGCGGATCTACCACCTCACCCACATCCGCAACCTGCCCGGTATTCTCGCCACCGGCCGGCTTCTGGCCGACACCAGTGCCGACTGGACCGACCGTCCCGTCGTCGACATCTCGTCGCCGGAAAACCGCAGTGCCCGACGCGACGTCCGCGTCTCCGGCGCCGACAGCCTCGCCGTTGCCGACCACGTGCCCTTCTTCCTTTCGCCCAACGCCCTGGTCTGGGAGAACATCCGCGCGCAGTCGCTCGACCCGCGCCTGTCCGACGACGCCCACGACGCCGCCGCGTACGACTTCGTGATCCTGGTCTCGACGGTCAAGAAGGTGCTCGACGCGCAGGTCGACGCCGCGGCCGACCCGACCGCCAGCCACTTCACCGTGACGGATGGCGACGCCGCATTCACCGCCACCCGCTTCGGTGCCACGGCCGAGTCGGCCGACCGGATGCTGCAGATGCTCCGCGCCGACCTCGACTCCGACGCGATCCTCAAGGCCGAGCTGCTCGTGCCCGGCGAGGTCCCGTTCGGCCTGATCACGCTGATCGGCGTGGCCAACGACCGCGTGCGCGATGCGGTCAAGCCGATCCTGGCCACCCTGAGCCACACGCCCAAGGTCGCCGTGTACCCGCCGTGGTTCCACCCCACCGAAGAGCTCTAGCCGCCCGGGTTTCCCTCGTGAGTTGCCGCACATCGCCCTTTCGGGAGCGGTGAAGCGGCACTTTCCGGCAACTCGGCGCGCGGGGAACCGGCGCTAGACGACGCCCAGGGGAAGCGGCTCGCCGGCCGGCAGCTCCACGCGCAGCTCGTCACCGGCAGCCACGCTGCCGTCGGCGACGACGACGCCCATGATTCCGGCTCTGCGCAGGATCCGGCCCGCTTCATCAGTGTGCTTGAGCGTCTTCTTGAGGCCCGACTGGAACTTGTCGATCATCGAGCACGGGTCGCGCATGCCGGTGACCTCGACCACGGCGTCGGAGCCGAGGTGCAGCCGGGTGCCCAACGGCAGCGCCAGCAGATCGATGCCGGCGGTGGTGACGTTCTCGCCGAGCTGGCCGGGGGAGACGTCGAACCCCTCGGCGGCGAGCTCGGTGAACAGCTCTGAGCGCACCAGGTGCACCTGGGTGAGATTGGGCCGCGTCGGGTCGGTGCGGATCAGGTACCGGTGCTGGGTGGTGGCCCCGGCGTGCGAGTCTCCCTCGATGCCGTAGCCGGCCACCAGACGGATGCTGGGCACCACCGGCTTGCTGAACCGGTGCCTGTCATCCCGGCTCACCGCGACAATCGTGCCGGTCTGCTGCTCGCTCGTGCCGCCATCCCGCTGGGCCGTGCCCGCCTGCTCGCTCATGCCGCCATCCTGCCAGATCCGGCCCGGCGACCGCACTAGCGGGTGCTCTCGACGGTGATGCTGCCGTTGGTGGTCCGCGCGGTGATGGAGCGCCGCGAGGTGCTGTCGGTGGGAACGGTGTCGTCGGTCACGGTGCCGTTGGTGGTCTGCGCGGTGATTCGGTAGGTGACTCCGCCGACGGGAACCAACACGGTGATCTCCCCGTTCGTGCTGCCGGCCTCGACCGACTCCGGGGCATCGACGAACTGCAGCGAGACCGATCCGTTGGTGGTGGCGGCGGCCACGGACTTGGAGACGGCATCCGTCACCCGGATGTCGCCGTTGGTGCTCTGCAGATCGACCGGCCCCACGGTGCCGTCGGTCTCGATGTCACCGTTGGTCGTGGTCAGCGTGACCCGGCCGGAGAGCCCGGATGCCGCGATGCGGCCGTTCTCACCCGCCGCGGTGACCGGCAGCGCCGTGGGCAGTTGCACGGTCACGGTCACGGAGCATCTGGAGAAGAATTGGGCGCGGCAGCCGCCGCGCACCTCGGTCACGCCGCCGTCGGTGCGAGCGGAGAGGGTGGGCTCGTTGCCGAAGTAGGACCCCGTCATGCGCACGTGCACCTCGTCGTCGGTGCTCGGTTCGAGGATGATCACGGCGTTGGGCAGTTCCACGCTCAGGCTGGTGCCCGCTTCGAGGTTGGCGCTCTGGTCGACCGGACCGCTGCGGCCCCACAGAGCTGCCACGAACGCCGCGATAAGCAGCAGCGCCCCCACGATCGGGATCAGGATGTACAGCAGGGTGCGCCACCGGGGAGTCGGGCTCTTCCCGGCCGGTGGCGTCGGCGGTGGCGTCGGCGCTGCTGAGGTATCGGTCATGGCAGGCTCCCCGGGTCAACGGCGCCGGGCGCGCCGAACTGCCGCGCGAGGCATCCGTGCTCGGGACGGTAGCAGGGTTGCGGGCGCCTCGATATGGCCGCAGAGTCAGCGCTTGGTGATGTCCCTGCCGCGGTAGCGGAGCACGCGGGCCCGAACCGAGAGGATGCCGCCGAGCACGAGCGCACCGATCGCCACGGGAAGCAGCGTCGTCAGCATGGTGTTGCCGGTGGCGGCGTTGACGATCATGAGGGCTACGGCGAAACCGCTGCACGCGAACGCGGCGACCGTATAGGTGGTGAACGACCAGGATTTCATGGGTAAGTCCATTCTGTGGCGGTCGGAGTTTCGGGCGCCGGCCTGACTACACGGTAGCAGCGTGCCCCAGCACGGTCGCTCGATGCGGTATTCGCCGCCGAGCGAAAGTAGGCTGGATGTCTACCACCGATTCAGAGATAGGTCTGACGTGAAGGTCATCAGCTACAACCTGCGCAAGAACAGTGCCAGCGGGGAACTCATCGCCCTGGCCGAAGAATACGACCCCGACCTGCTGTGTCTGCAGGAGTGCGACACCTTGGCCCTGCCGGCAGAGGTCGGGCTGCTGCACCTGGCGGATTCCACCACCCGCAACCGGCTGGGACTGGCCGTGTATTACCGGCGGGACCGGTTCACCGCCCAGAAGACGCAGACCTTCGCGCTCAAGAAGTCGCTGCACGACCTGGTGCTCACGCCGGCGCACGAACGCCTGATCGGCACGCGCCTGTTCGACATGGCCGCGCAGCGGGAGCTCGTCGTGGCGTCATTCCACGCCGCACCGCTGACGGCGCTGAACTCGCTGCGGCGCAACCAGATCCGCTCGGCACACGAGGAACTGGCGGTGCTCGGCCCCAACCTGCCGACCCTGATGGTGGGCGACTACAACTACCCGATCTTCAAGAAGCACCTCAGCAGAGAGGTCAAGGAGTCCGGCTACGACCTCACCCTGAGCGACAGCCGTACCTACACGCGGTATAAGTTCTTCCGCGGCCACTTCGACCTGGCCACCTCGGTGGGACTCACCATCGACAACGTGGAGACCCTGCCCCGCGGCACCTCCGACCACATGCCGATCCTGGTCACTTCGTCGTACTCCAACGAACCGACCGAGCGTTCACAGGAGGCCACCGTGGCCCCCGTCGACGGCGAGTTCTCGATCTAACCGGCACCCGCCACACCCCGTCCGGTCACCGGCCGGTCCACTGCCGCGCATCCGCGGCGCACTCGACCCTGCCCGCGGGCTAGAGTCAGGCATACAGATTGCGAAGGAGCCCCATGGCCGGTCCTGGTTTCGCCGTGATCGATTTCGAAACCACCGGCCTCTTTCCCGCTCACCACGACAGGGTCATCGAGCTCGCCGTGGTGCACGTCAGCGATCGGGGCCGCATCGAGGGCCGCTGGGAGACGCTGGTCAATCCGGGCCGGGACCTCGGCCGACAGGACATCCACGGCATCCGCGCGGCCGACGTGCTCGACGCCCCCTCCTTCGCCGAGATCGCCCCGCGGCTCATCGAGCTGCTGCGCGGCCGCGTGCTCGTGGCGCACAACGCGAGCTTCGACATCCGGTTTCTGCTGGCCGAGCTGAGCCGCGCCGGCCATGGCGCGCCCGCCGAGATCGTCAGCCTGTGCACCATGCAGTTGGCCCGGGACTTCCTGCCCGGGGCAGGGCGCTCCCTCGCCGATTGCTGCGCGGCCCTCGACATCGATCTGGACGGCGCCCACCGGGCCTCCGTCGACGCTCTCGCCACCGCCCGGCTGCTCGCCGCGTACATCGAGGCGGCGGATGCGCCGGAGTTCTGGTTCGCGCACCTCGCCGCTGCCGCCGCCGCGGCCTGGCCGGCCGGCGCGGTGTCCTCCACGGCGTGGTGCGCCCGCACTGTCTCGTCGCACCCGATGACCGCGGACTCCTTCCTCGAGCGCATCACCACCCGGTTGCCGGATGTGGCCGGCCCGGCCGAATACGTCGACTATCTGGCCCTGCTCGATCGGTGCCTGCTCGACCGGGCGCTGTCGGTGCACGAGGCCCAGTCGCTGGTGCGGCTGGCCGGCGAGCTCGGCCTGAACCGGGCCACCTGCGAGGCGCTGCACCGGCAGTACTTCGCCGCGCTGACCGCGCTCGCCTGGTCGGACGGCATCCTCACCGGCGCCGAGCTCGCCGACCTGGTGAGCGTGGGAATGCTCCTCGCGATTCCCACCGCGACCATCGCCGCGGCGCTCGACGAGACCCGACAGCAGACCCCGGCTCCGGCCGGCGCGGCGCCGGCCGGCGCCGACTTCGTGCTGGTGGCCGGCGATCTGGTCGTGCTGACGGGCGAGATGAGCCGCACTCGCAGCGAACTGGAGCGGGAGCTGCGCGAGCTCGGCCTGGTGCCGTGGCGGGCGGTGACCAAGAAGGTCAAGCTGCTCGTGGCGGCCGACGCCGATTCACTCTCCGGCAAGGCCCGCAAGGCCCGCGACTACGGCATTCCCATCGTCGACGAGGCCACACTCGCCCGGCTGTCCAGCGCCCGCTTCGCCGGGGCCTGATCCGCTCGACTACGGGTCGCGCGGCACGGTTCGGTCCCGGCGGCACAGGTTAGTCCCGGCGGCACAGGTTGTTTCGTGTGCCGCGAGGCGCGCGGATGCGCCTCGAGCGCGGCAGCGTGGCGACGGCGGCGAACAGGTCCGTTAGCCGCGCACCCGCAGCAGGTTCGCCCGCTCCGGATGCTTCGCGAACCACTTGCCCACGTACCAGCAGTCTGGGGACACAGCCCGGGTGCTCGTCGCCTCCACGTCGTCCATCGCGAAGGACACAACTTGCCCGGCCAGGCCCTGCCCGCGGCGGCGAGGATCGGTGAATGTGTGGTTGAACGACACGGTGTCGCCCCGCACGAGGTAGTCGGCCAGGGCGGCGAGCTCGCCGTCGATGTAGAGAGCGTAGCGGGAGGCATCCGGTTCGTGCACGAGAACTGTGGTCACCAGATAAGCGTAGACCGGCGGGCGCGCTGCGGGGTGCGGGCCGGTGTCGGTGGCCTCCGGTAACCTGACCAGATCCCAGCAGGTGGAGGCGCACCAGTGTTCTTGCTCGATTCGACGCTCGACAAAACAGTCATCTTCAGTGCGAGCGACCTCGGCGCCGCCGCGGGCTGCGAGTGGGCGCTGATGCGCAAGCTCGACGGCAAACTCGGCCGCATCGACACCGTGCCCGACGAGGGTGACGCCATGCTGCGCCGTGCCGGCGCGCTCGGCGACGCACACGAGCTGCGCTACCTGGAACGGCTGCGGCAAAGCCGCGACGTGGTCGAGTTCGCCCGCCCGTCGATGAGGGAACTGCCGGAGGCGGCCGCCGTCACGGCCGACGCGTTCCGGGCCGGGTCCGACGTGCTCTTTCAGGCCACCTTCTTCGACGGCCGCTTCGTCGGGTTCGCCGACTTCATCATGCGCACAGACGACGGCGCCTACGAGGTCTACGACACCAAGCTGGCGCGCTCCGCGAAGATCACCGCGCTGCTGCAGGTGGCCGCGTACAGCGACCAGCTGGACAGGCTCGGCATCCGCACCGGCGAGCAGGTGCACCTGCTGCTCGGCGACGGACGCACGAGTTCGCACCGGCTGCGCGACATCCTGCCGGTGTACCGCAAGCGCCGTGCGCGGCTCGAACGCCTCATCGACGAACGAATCGCCGACCCGGAGCCCACCCCGTGGGGTGACCCGCGCTACACGGCCTGCGGGCGCTGCGCGGCCTGCTCCGTGGAGGTGGAGGCGCACCGGGACGTGCTGCTCGTAGCCGGCATGCGGCTCACCCAGCGCCGGCACCTGCTGGAGGTCGGCCTGACCACGATCGAGGCCCTGGCGGCGAGCACCGGGCCGGTCGACGGACTGGTCGACGCCACCGTGGCGGCTCTGCGCGCCCAGGCCCGGCTGCAGCTGCAGTCCCGCCAGCTCGCCACCGGGCAGCCAGGCCACGCCGACGCCCCCGCGGTCGAGGTCTACAACCCGGTGGCGCTCGGCGCCCTGCCGGAGCCCGACCCCGGCGACATCTTTTTCGACTTCGAGGGTGACCCGCTCTACAGCGAGACCGCCGCGGGCACCGACAGCCCGGATTGGGGCCTGGACTACCTCTTCGGCCTGATCGAGACCGACGGCACCTTCCGTGCGTTCTGGGCGCACGACTATGCCGAGGAACGCCAGGCCCTGATGGACTTCCTGGTCTACGTGACCGAGCGCCGCGCCCAGCACCCGGCCCTGCACATCTACCACTACGCCGCCTACGAACGTACCCACCTGCTCGCCCTGGCCGCCCGGCACGGGGTCGGCGAAGACGCCGTCGACGATCTGCTCCAGGGCAATGTGCTCGTGGACCTCTACCCCGTGGTCAAGAAGAGCCTGCGGGTGGGCTCCCGCAGCTATTCGATCAAGAAGCTCGAACCGCTCTACATGGGTGACGACCACCGCGAGGGCGTCGACAACGCCGCCGACTCGATCACCGAATACGCCGACTCCCGCGACCTGTTCCGGGCCGGACAGACGGATGCCGCCCAGACCAAGCTCGACGCCATCGCCGACTACAACGAATACGACTGCCTCTCCACGCTGCGCCTGCGCGACTGGCTGCTCGCCCGCGCCGACGAGGCCGGCATCCCTCGCGCCGCCGCCCGCGACCTGGAGCTGGCCATCCCGGTGCGGGAGCCCAGCCCGGTCTACCTGGCGCTGGCGGCCGAGGTGGCGGATGCTCCGCCCGGCGACCGCACGGCCGACCAGACCGCGATCGCCCTGGCCTCCGCCGCCATCGACTACCACCGCCGGGAGGGCAAGAAGTTCTGGCAGGAGCACTTCGACAGGCTGCGCAACCCCGTCGACGAGTGGTCGGCGACCCGCGACGTGTTGATCGTGGCGCAGGTCACGGTCGAGCGTGACTGGGCGCTGGTGGGCCGGGACCGCAACCTGTCCAGGCTGCTGCGCATCGAGGGCGAGCCGGCGCCGGGCAGTTCGCTCAAGCTCGGCCAGAAACCGTTCCTGCTCTATGACGCGCCCTACCCGCCGCTCGCGCAGACCGGCGAGCCCGGCTCCCGGCTGGCGCACGAGCGCACCGAGATCACCGGCCTGGTCGATGAGGCCACCGGTGAAGAAGTGCTCTACGTCACCGAGAAGCTCGGCCGCGGCGTCGACGCCTACGACCAGCTGCCGATGGCGCTGTCCCCGGCCACGCCGCCACCGCCCGGCACGCAGGTGCCGGCGATCGCCGAGTGGGGGCAGCGGGTGCTCGACGCCCTGCCGGCCATGCTGCCGGATGCGGCCCTGGACGTTCTGCGGAGGGTGCCGCCGCGGCGCTCGGTCTACTTCGACAGGCTCAGCACGGCGTCGACAAGCTCGACCAACGAATCGCTTCCACCGGTGAACGGCGACATCACCACCGCCATCCGCGACAGCCTGCTCAGCATCGACAGGTCCTACCTGGCGGTGCAGGGCCCGCCCGGCACTGGCAAGACCTACACAGGCTCTCGGGTGATCGCCGAGCTCGTACGCGATCACGGCTGGAAGATCGGCGTGGTCGCCCAGTCGCACGCGACAGTGGAGAACATGCTCAGCGCCGTGCTCAAGGCCGGGCTCGCATCCGGGCACGTGGGAAAGAAGGCCAAGGCGGGGGAGGAACCGCGGGAGAACGGCTGGACCGCGCTCGCACCCACCGGCTTCGCCGAGTTCACCGGTCAGGCCGGCGGCTTCGTGCTCGGCGGCACCGCCTGGGACTTCAGCAACGCCACCCGCATCGAACCGGGCTCGCTCGACCTGCTCGTGATCGACGAGGCCGGCCAGTTCTCGCTGGCCAGCACCATCGCCTCCGCGGTGTCTGCGCGGCGCCTGCTGCTGCTCGGCGACCCTCAGCAGCTGCCGCAGGTGAGCCAGGGTTCGCATCCGGAGCCCGTCGACGTATCCGCGCTCGGCTGGCTCACCGACGGGCACGATGTGCTGCCGGCCGAGTTCGGTTACTTCCTGGCCAAGAGCTGGCGCATGCACCCCGCGGTGTGTGCGCCCGTCTCCAGGCTCTCCTACGAGGGCAAACTCGAGTCCCGGGCCGCCGCCCGGCACCTCGACGGCGTCGAGCCCGGCCTGCATCCGCTGCCCGTGCCGCACACCCTCAATTCCACCTCGTCATCCGAAGAGGCCGACGCCGTGGCCGAGCTGATCGGCTCGCTGCTGGGCCGCCCCTGGACCGTGAACGGTGAGAGCACCCCGCTCGGCCAGCACGACCTCATCGTCGTCGCCCCGTACAACGCGCAGGTCGAGGTGATCCGGCAGCGGCTGGCCAGGGACGGCTGGCACGAGGTCAGCGTGGGCACCGTCGACAAGTTCCAGGGCCGGGAGGCGGCCGTGGCCATCGTGTCGCTCGCCGCATCCAGCGCCGAGGAGGTGCCGCGCGGGCTCGAGTTTTTGCTCCTGGCCAACCGGCTCAACGTGGCCATCTCCCGCGCGCAGTGGGCGGCGTACCTGCTCTATTCGCCCGCGCTCACGGATGCCCTGCCCCACAACGCGGGCACTCTCGCGCAGCTGAGCGCCTTCATCGACCTCGTCGAGGGGCCCGCCGTCTAGCGCTCGAGCTCAGCCGCGAACCGCTCCGGCAGCACGACATTGGCGCCGACCCCCGCGAAAAACGGGGCGACCTCGGTGGGCGTGTAGCCGGCGATGCCGCAGCCGATCTCGGTCACCAGAAACCTGAGCTCCGGATGCTCGGCCGCGAACCGAACGAACCCGGTCACCTCGTGCTGCAGTACCGCCAACCCGCTCATGCTGTCGATCGCATACGACTGACCGTGCAGCCCATGGCCCTGGCCCCAAACCGCGCCGAACCTCTCGTGCGCCAGGGCGGCGGCACCGGCCGCGTGCAGCCCGGTCGCGTTGGACCCGAAGACGAAGACCTCGCCGGGTTCGAGTCGGGTGATCCGCATGGCTCAGACTCCTTTCGGGGCCCCGGGGTTGAGACGGTTGGTGGGGTCGAGCTTCATCAGCAGCTGGTTCGAGATCGCGTCCAGCTGCGCCACCTGCTCGTCGGTGAGCGGGTCGATCACGTTCTCCCGCACCGTGCGCACGTGCCCGGGCGCCGCGGCCTGCACGACGGCCCAGCCCTCCTCGGTGAGACTGGCGTTCGTCGCGCGCCGGTCGCTCGGACACGGTGTGCGCTTGACCAGGCCACGGTCTTCGAGCCGGCGCACCACGTGCGAGAGCCGGGGCAGGCTGGAATTGGTCATCGAGGACAGCCCGGTCATTCGCAGGGTGTGGTCGGGCGCTTCGGAGAGCATCGCGAGCACGTAGTACTCGAAGTGGCTCAGGTCGGAGTCGCGCTGCAACTGGGAGTCGAGCAGCCCGGGCACCAGCTCCACCACCGCAACGAAGCGCAGCCAGGCGTGCAGCTGGGCCTGGTTGAGTCCCTGCACGGCGGGCGTTTCGTTCGTGTCCATGGGGATAGCTTATCAAGCAGGTCCCGCTTTGGTTGACGCGACAACTAAAAGCCGGTACGTTACTTGTATCAACAACTAATTATCCGCCGCAAGGCGAGAGGGAGTATGTCATGACGAGCATCAGCATCATCGGAGCCGGCAACATGGGAACCGCCATCGCGACGATCGCGGCGAAGGGCGGCGCTTCGGTTCAGCTGCTGGCACAGGACGCCGAGAAGACCGCGGCGGCGGCGGCTCTGGCCGGCGAATCCGTCACGTCGGGAGTCGCCGGTGATGCCCTCACCGGTGAAATCGTCGTTCTGGCCCTGCCGTACCCGGCGGTCGCCGGGGTGCTGGCACAGTACGCCGGCCAGCTGGACGGCAAGATCCTGGTCGACATCAGCAACCCGCTGGACTTCGCCACCTTCGACTCGCTCGTCGTGCCGGCGGATGGCTCGGCCGCGCAGGTGATCGCCGAGACCGTTCCCGGCGCCCGGGTGCTCAAGGCCTTCAACACCACCTTCGCCGCCACCCTGGCCACCAATGGTGTCAACGGCGTCGCCCCCACCACGGTGCTCGTCGCCGGCGACGACGCATCCGCCAAGGACGCCCTGATCGCCCTGCTGATCGCCGGTGGTGTACTCGCCCTCGACGCCGGCGCCCTCAAGCGCGCCCGTGAGCTCGAAGCCCTCGGCTTCCTGCAGCTGACCCTCGCGGCCGGCTCCTCCATCGGCTGGACCGGCGGCTTCGCCCTCGTCAAGTAACCCCGAGGACCCTATTCGAGTAAGCCCCGGATGTCTTCGGGGGTGAGGGACTGTGCGAAGACCGCGTCGTCGTCGAGGACCGCCTCGACCAGCTTGGCCTTGGACTCCTTGAGCGCCATCACCTTCTCCTCGATGGTGTCGGCGGCCACCAGCCGGTAGACCATCACGTTGCGGGTCTGGCCGATGCGGTGGGTGCGGTCGATGGCCTGGTTCTCGCTGGCCGGGTTCCACCAGGGGTCGAGCAGGAACACGTAGTCGGCCTCGGTGAGGTTCAGACCGAAGCCGCCGGCCTTGAGGCTGATCAGGAACACCGGGGCGTCCCCGGCCTTGAACTGGTCGATGACGCCGGGCCGGTCGGCGGTCGAGCCGTCGAGGTAGCTGTACCGCACCCCGCGGGCGTCCAGACGGGCGGCCGCCAGGGCGAGGTAAGAGGTGAACTGGCTGAAGATCAGGGCCCGGTGCCCCTCGGCGATCACCTCGTCGAGCTGCTCGAACAGCGCGTCGAGCTTGCTCGAGGGCACTCCGGCGTACTGGTCGTCGACCAGCGAGGCATCCAGGCTCAGCATGCGGAGCAGGGTGATCGAGCGGAACACGATGAACCGGTTGGCCTCGAGGTCGTCCATCAGTCCCAGCAGCTTCTGCCGCTCGCGCTGCAGGAAGGTGTCGTAGATCTCGCGGTGTTCGGGGTCGAGGTCGATGCGCAGCACCTGTTCCTGCTTGGCCGGCAGGTCCCTGGCCACGACATCCTTGGTGCGCCGCAGCATCAGTGGGCGGATGCGCCGCCGCAGCCGGTCGATCAGCTCGCGCTGGGAGCGCACCTTGCGTTCGGCCGGGCGCAGGTACTCCTCGGTGAAGCGGCGGGCCGAGGGGAACAGGCCCGGCGCCACGATGGCGAACTGCGCCCAGAGTTCGAGCAGGTTGTTCTCCAGGGGTGTGCCGGTGACGGCCAGCTTGAAGGGCACGTTCAGGTCGCGGGCCGCGCGGTGCAGCTGAGAGGTGCGGTTCTTCACGAACTGGGCCTCGTCGAGGATCAGCCCCGACCAACCGTGCGCCTGGTAGGCGTCGAAGTCGAGGCGGAGCAGCGCGTAGGAGGTGACGAGAACGTCGACGCCCTCGGCCTGGTCGGCCAGGCTGCGGCCGCTGGTGGCCTGGGTGCTGGTCACCGAGCGCACGCGGAGGCCCGGCGTGAACCGGGCCGCTTCGGCGAGCCAGTTGGAGACCACGGAGGTGGGCGCCACGACCAGGAACGGCCGGCGGGGCTCCGCAGTCTCCGCAGGCTCGTCGGCCGGGGTCTGCACGGCGTGGCTGAGCAGCGCCAGCACCTGCAGAGTCTTGCCCAGCCCCATGTCGTCGGCAAGGATGCCGCCCAGGCCGTGCTCCCAGAGGAAGACCAGCCACTCGAATCCGGCCAGCTGGTACGGGCGCAAGGTGGCGGTCAGCCCGGCCGGCAGCGGCGTGGCCCTGGGCAGGGCCGCGGCATCCGCGGCACCGCGGTCGAGGGCAAGCAGCCCGCCCACAGCGGCCCGCCATGACACGGCCTGCTCGGTCTCGTCGGCGAGGTCCTCGAAGTCCGACCACAGGCTGGCCTGGTGCCGATTGATGCGCAGCCCGGTTTCCCATTCCGACAGCGCCCTGGCCTCCTCGATGAGCTCCCGCAGCCTGTGGAACACCGGTTGGGTGAGCGAGAGGTAACTGTTGTCCACCAGGAGCAGCTTTTTGCGCCCCTTCGCGAGCGCCGTGAAGATCGGGTTGAACGGGATGCTGCGGCCGTCGATCCGCACGATCACGCCGAGGTCGAACCAGTCGCGCTTCTCGGTCTCCACCGTCGTCACGATCAGCTGCGGGGCTCCGGTGAGCTCGCGGTAGTCCGGCTTGTCGCCCACCAGCTGCACCCGCACCCCCGCGATCGTCTCGAGCCTGGGCAGGGTTCGGTCGGTGTACTCAGCGGCGGGGAGGCCCTTGAGGATCACGGTTGGTGCGTCAGGATCGGCCGGCGCCGACAGGTCGGGCACGGCGGTCGTCACCCGGTCCAGCACCTCGGTCTCGGCCTGCTCGTCGCGGTCGCCCTGCCACTGCCAATCCAGCCGCACCGCCTGCTTCGGCTCGAAGCTCACGGTGTGCACGAGCACCGGCGGGGGCGGCGGCGGGAACTCGATGGAGGCATCCGTGCTGACGATCGGCAGGCTGCGGCGCAGGGTGGGGTAATACTCGCGCAAGAACTCGTCGACCTCGCCGGCCGGCACCACCAGGCCGGGCCGCACCGCGGCCCGGTCGCCGGTGCCGCCGAGGAGCCGGCGCTGTTCGGCGCTGAGCGGCTCGAGGCTCGGGGCCAGCACGATGGCGGGGTCGGCGCCGAGCCTGTACGCGTAGACGCCGTGGTCGCCGAGCGCGCCCGCGTCGCCGACCGGATGCCGGTGCCCGTCGATGCTGAGCACGGGGGAGAGGGTGAGGGCCTCAGTAGTCTGCACCGCATCGAGCAGCACACTCGCCGTGGCGGCCACCGTCACGGCGGCGTCCTTGTGGCTGCCGGTCAGGCCGATGCCGAGCCGCTGGGCCTCGGCGAGCAGGTGCCAGAGCAGGGGACTCTCGAACTCGTCGAGGTAGAGCCACTCGGTGTCCTGGCCGTTGTAGACCGGCCGGTCGACCCTGTGCAGCGGCACGAACTGGCAAAACCAGCGGTGCTGCGCCACGTTGAGGTTCTGCCGATTGAGCTGGTAGCCCACGTTGCTCCAGGTGATCGTGGACTTCACCCACTTGCCGGAGTCGCTGCGGAGGACCGGACGCACGCCGAGCCGGATGGCGCCGGTCCTTGCCCGGCCGGCCGAGGCACGCACGGCGGTGGCCCCGCGCCAGCGGTCGTTGCTGCGCGGGGTCTGCTCGCGCAACTCGAAGAGCAGGCCCATGGCCGTGCGGGCGCCGTCGCCGGGCTCGGCGACGGGCGGCAGGGTCGGCTCCGCCGCGGCCGGGCCGGTCAGGGCCTCAACGGCCGACTTCCAGTCGGCGGCGCCAGGCGACGGCGGGGTGGGCGGCATGGCTCAATGGTCTCACGCACCCGCCGACAGCCGGGCCGGGGCGTCCGCTCAGGTCAGCGGGAAAACGATCCGGGTCTGCCAGGTCGCGGGGTCGGGATTCGTCTCGGGATCGCTGAGGTATTCCTCCCACATGTCCATGCCGGGGGTGAGGTGCTGCTCCCGCAACCAGGCGGCGATCTCGTCGTAGGTGCGGGTCATCCCGTCGTACGGCCCCGTGTAGACGCTCGCGATGGCTGATCCGGCCGGCAGCTCGGTCACGACGACATCGGCCGTGCCGTGGGCGGGCCCGGCGATGGGGAAGCCCGCCGTGACGTCGACGGTGTCGGTGGGCATGCCGTGATACAGCGCCAGCGGCGGCCCGGCGGGCGTCAGCCCCTGGGCGGCCATGGCCGCGGCGGACACCTCGAAGGCCCGCCCGAAGTACTCGGTGAGGTCAGCCATCTTCACGTTCTCGTGTACCCCCAGCAGGGTGCGCGGTTCAAGTTCGACCCTGTCGATCTGCATGGTGTGCTCCTTCGCTCGGGGTCACTCTATTCCCACTCGCGCGCCGGGCACACCCGCAGCGGCCGGCTACCGGATGGCCCGCATCCCGGCAGGCAGCGCCGTGCGAGCGTCGAGCCAGCGTTCCAGCTCCGCCGCGGGAATCGGGCGGGACAGCTGATAGCCCTGGGCCACGTCACAGCCGAAGCGTTCCAGTTGGTGGAGCACCTCCGCGGTCTCCACGCCCTCGGCCACGATGCGTATGCCCAGGCTGTGGCCGAGGTGGATCGAGGACGCGACCAACGCCGACGCCCTGTCGTCGTCGAGCATCGGGATGACAAAAGACTGGTCGAGCTTGAGTTCGTCGATCGGCAAGTCCCGCAGGTAGGCGAGCGAGCTGTAGCCGGTGCCAAAGTCGTCGACGGCGATCAGTACGCCGGCGTTCCGCAGGCGCAGCAGGATGTTGCGGGCGCGGTCGCGGTCCACCAGCAGGAATTCCTCGGTGACCTCGAGCATGAGGGCGGAGCCGGGCAGCCCCCGGTCGGTGAGCATCGAGATGACCACCCCGGCGAGCTGGTAGTCGGCCAGCGACCGCGACGACAGGTTCACGGCCACTGTCACCGTGCGCCCCTGGGCCTGCCAGAGCACGGCCTGGTCGAGGGCGAGTTCGAGGACCACCCGGGTGAGGGTGCGCATCAGGCCACCGTTTTCGGCCACATCCAGGAACGCGGCGGGGTACAACAGTCCTCGCGTGGGGTGGTTCCAGCGCACCAGTGCCTCGACGCCCGGCACGGTGTCGGTGGCCAGGTGCACCTTGGGTTGGTAGTGCAGCACGAGCTGGTTCTCGGCCAGCGCGATGCGCAGTTCGTGCAGGGTGCGCAGGCGGGCCTCGTCGTTGCTGTCGTCGCCGGGGGAGTAGACGTGCTGGCCTACCCGGCTGGACTTCGCCGTGTACATGGCCATGTCGGCCTTGCGCATCAGCCCGCTCAGGTCTGAACCGTGCTCAGGTGCCAGAGCGATGCCGATGCTCAGCCCGACCTCGAGGCTGAGGCCGCCGATGACGATGGGCCGTGCGGTCACCAGGCGTAACCGGCGAGCCATGGCCGTGGCGCGTTTGCGGTCGGCGTGGTGCAGGTGAACAGCGAATTCGTCGCCGCCGAGCCTGGCGAGCAGATCACCGGCCTGGAGGGCGGCGGAGAGCCGGGCGCCGATCTGGCCGAGCAGCTGGTCGCCCGCTTCGTGGCCGAGGCTGTCGTTCACTTCCTTGAACCTGTCCAGGTCCAGCACCAGCAGGGCGCTCGGCCGGGCGTCGACGTCATGCAGCCGGGCGGCGACATCCACCGCCAGGGCGCGGCGGTTGGGCAGGCCGGTCAGGTCGTCGGTACGTGAGAGCGAGTGCAGCTGGCGCTGCCTGAAGGCCAGCGGGATCGCGGCCAGTGCCAGAGTGCCGCCGGCGAGGCCGACGGCCAGTACCGAGACGTGGGTCTGGCTGGCCAGCAGCAGCACGGTCAGGGCGGCGGCCGTGGCCGACATCGGGGCCGCCACCGAGGTGGCGGCGTAGACGGTGCCGTCGGCGACGGCGGTGATCGACGAGTGCCCCGGCAGGGTGCGGCGGCGCACCGAGGCGAGCACCCACGCTGTGATGAGAGCGAAGCCGATCGCCCATGCGCCGGTAAGGGCCGATCCGATGAGCACCGACTCGACCTGCGCCTGCCCGGCGTAGACGGTGTCGGCCCCCGCGAAGAGCAGCAGACCGGCGGTCAGCAGTAGCCCGGAGCGACCTAACACCCGGCCCGGGATCGCAGCGACGCCGGCGAGGGCCGCGATGAGCAGCAGGTCCAGCACCGGGAACGCCATGCTGAGGAAGACGGTCACCGAAAACGGGCCGCCGGTTTCCAGGGCGGGGGAGAGCAGCACGGCGAGCACCGAGGCGGCGCCCAACGCGCCGACGGCGCTGTCAAGGAGCACCGGCCAGGCCTGAGCGCGCAACCCACGGTGGGCGATCACGGCGAGCACGCCCACCATGAAGACGTAGAACATCAGATAACAGGTGTCCGCGAGCGAGGGTATGAGTTCGGCGCCGGCATCGTCGGGCAGCAGCCTGTACGCGGTGTCACCCACGGCCAGTGCGGTCACCGCTGCCGCGGCGAGGAGGATGTCGGGCCGGGTGAGGCGTACCCGGTTGACGGCCAGCCAGACCAGAACCACGGCTGCCCAGTTGCTGAGCACGGCCAACCAGCCGTCAACGAGCGGGTTGGATCCGACGCCGTGGAAAACCAGGTCGATGAGGTTGACGAGCAGCACCACGCCGATGCCACCGAACACGACGTAATCGGCACGCGACAGCCGCGGTCGAGGACGCGGGATGGCCGACACAGACGTCACTGTCGAGTCCCCCCTCCGAGACCAAGTAGCTTGCGGACACACTGCCGCGACCTGCTCACTTTACTGGGTCACACACCGTCGCCGACCAGGTTCCCCCCATTCGGCCATCGGCAGGCTATGCAGTACCGCCGTCTGCGCCGCTGAGGGAGGCGAATTCGCCCTCACCAGACGGATGCGCCCCGGCCGCGTCAATCAGCCAGGCGTAGTCGAAGGCCCGCTCGCGCCAGCCGGCGTAGCGACCCGAGACGCCGCCATGGCCGGCGGACATCTCGGTCTTCAGCAGTGCATCCGCCCCCACCTCGCGGAGTCTCGCCACCCACTTGGCCGGCTCCACGTAGAGCACCCGGGTGTCGTTGAGGCTGGTGACGGCGAGGATCCGCGGGTAGTGCGTCTGGTGCACGTTCTCCAGCGGTGAGTAGGTCTTCATGTAGGCGTACACCTCGGCGTCGTGCAGCGGGTCGCCCCACTCGTCCCACTCGATCACGGTGAGCGGCAGGCTCGGGTCGAGGATCGAGGTGAGCGGATCGACGAACGGCACCCCGGCGAGGATGCCGGAGAACAGGGACGGCGCCATGTTCGCCACGGCGCCCATCAGTAGTCCGCCGGCGCTGCGGCCCTCGGCGACGAGCTTGTCCGGCGAGGTGTAGCCGCAGTCGATGAGGTGCTCGGCGCAGGCGACGAAGTCGGTGAACGAGTTGCGCTTCTGGTGGGTCTTGCCGTTTTCGTACCAGAGCCGGCCGAGCTCGCCGCCGCCGCGCACGTGGGCGACCGCGAAGATCATGCCGCGGTCAAGCAGGCTGAGCCTGGAGATGCTGAAGGACGGGTCGATGCTGATCTCGTAGGAGCCGTAGCCGTAGAGCAGGGTGGGGGCCGGGACGCCGGGCTCGACGAGGTCGGAACGGTAGACGATGGAGATGGGTACCCGGGTGCCGTCGGCGGCAACGGCCCATTCGCGGCGCTGTTCGAACAGGGTCGGGTCGTAGTGGCCGAGCACCGGCTGCTGCTTGAGCAGGCGCAGCTCGCCGGTGGCGACCACGTAGTCGTAGACCGTCGAAGGGGTCACAAAGCTTGTGTAGCCCAGACGGATGGTCGGCTGGTTCCATTCGGGGTTGCCGCCGGTGCCCACCGAGAAGAGTTCCTCGTCAAAGGTGATCTCGGTGAGGCCGCCGCCGCGTTTGGTGGCGTAGGCCACCCGGGTGAGGCCGTCTTTGCGATATTCAACCACCACGAAGTCGCGGAACGCGTCGACGCTTTCCAGGCGGATGCGCTCGCTGTGCGGCAGCACCACCCGGCCCGGGTCCTTCGGATCGGCGGCCGGCACGCTGACGAGCTCGAAGTTCACAGCGTTGTGGTTGTGCACGATCAGCAGGCGGTCTTCGCCGTCGATGACGGCGTGCTCCACGTCGTACTCCACGTTGTCGCGCCGCGGCCAGACCACCGTGAACTCGCCGGTGGGGTCGGCGGCGTCAAGAAGGAAGGTCTCGCTGGTGACGCTGGAGCCGGCCTCGATCATGAGGTATCGGTTGCTGCGCGAACGGCCGACGCCCACCCAGAAACGCTCGTCGGGCTCGGTGAACACCGTCACGTCAGCCTCGACCGAGGTGCCGACCTCGTGGCGCCAAACCGTATCGGGGCGCCAGGCGTCATCGACGGTCGTGTAGAACACGTATCGGCCGCTCGGGTCGAAGAGCGCGCCGGCGCTGGTGTTCGGGATTTCGTCGGCCAGGTTCTCGCCCGTGGCGATGGTGCGTATCCGCACCGTGTAGCGCTCGTCGCCCTCGATATCAACGGCGTAGAGCAGGGTTCTGCCGTCGTCGCTCACGTCGAAGCTGCCGAGGGAGTAGAAGTCGTGGCCCGCGGCCTCGGCGTTGTCGTCAATCAGCACCTGCTCGCCGGGCAGGCCGGGGGCGGCGTCACCCGTGTGTGCGCCGGTCGAGTCGGTGCCGGTCGCGTCTGTGCCGGTCGCCGGTTCGATGACCGGGGGAGTCCAGTCATCCGGACCCGAGATGGGCGCGCGGCAGTGGATGCCGTATTCCTGTCCCTCCACCGAGCGGGTGTAGTGCCACCACTGCCCACGGCGCACCGGAACGCTGAGGTCGGTCTCCTGGGTGCGGTCCTTGATCTCCTCGAAGATCTGCTCCTGCAGCAGCTCAAGATGGCTGGTGCGGGAATCCGTGTATGCGTTCTCGGCAGTGAGGTGCGCGATGACCTCCGGGGCGTCCTTGTCGCGCATCCACTCGTAATTGTCGACGAACACATCGTTGTGGTGGATGCGCCGCGTGGGCTTCCGGGCGGCGACGGGAGGAAGGTTCATGAACTCAGCGTAGCCATCTCGTCCGACCATGTCCCGTGGAACTCCGCAGCAGCAGCCGCCGCGCGCGGGATTCCTGTTCGGGGGGTGCCCTGAACCGCCGTCGACGCCGCGCTGGCCTCGTCGAACCAGCCCCGCACCCCGTCCCCGACAACGCGCCCATCCCGTCGGTCGAGCTTGCCGAGACCCCGCACCCCGTCCCCGACAACGCGCCATCCCCGTCGGTCGAGCGTGTCGAAACCCCGCAACCCGTCCCCGACAACGCGCCCATCCCCGTCGGTCGAGCCTGTCGAGACCCCGCGAGCCATCCTCTGCAGTTAAAAAATGTTTTCGATATCCGTTTCGGAACTTGCTGGCATTTCCTCGCATATAGGTGCGATTCGTTAGAGAATGGGGGTATGGACGACGAGCTGGATAATGGCTCCACCGCACCGACGGGAACGACTCCCACCGGGTCGAACCTGCACGACTGGAACACCGGTCTGGCCGGTCCGGATCCCCTCCCGGCACTGGATGCCACCATTTTCACCGACACGACCGACACTTCCACGAACACTGCGGCTGGCCCCACCAAAGGCTCGCCCCGTCCCGGCCAGATTGGTCGGGGCCGCTCCAAGCCGCGGCCCGAGTGGCGGGATCCGGCCGAGCTGCCAGGGGTGCAGCGCGCGCATACCGGTGCGTTCGGTCAGAAGCTCCAGGCGTTGGATGATGCTGCCCGGACGGTGATGGCGGTAATGGATTCCATTGACGTGAACGCGTTGAGTGACCCGGAGGTGGTCGCGTTGACGCAGATGGTCGAGCGCACCGGCCGGCCGGTGGACGCGGCCCGGGTGGCCACGGCGACCGTGGTGGGTTACCGGTCCCGCAGCGGGCTGGGCACGGAGTCGTTGGCCTGGCGGTTGGGGGCGTCGCACCAGAATGATCTGCTGATCGGGCTGACCGGCACGTCGGTGCCGGAGATGAAACGACGCGTATCCCTGGGTGAGAAGGTCGCCCCGCGGATGCTGGGCGGCATGGTCCTCGGGCCCGAGTTCCCCTACGTGGCCGCGGCACTGAGCGCCGGGGAGATCGGTCTTGATGCGGCGGAGAACATTGTGAAGGGCCTGGCCGACTACAAGGTGCACGGCCGCTTCGACGCGGACCAGTCGCTGGTGGACGGCGGTGAGGCCGAGCTGGTGGAGTCCGCGACCGGGTCCGTGTTCGCCCGCACCCCCGGACCCGGCGACACCAACACCGATACCGACACCGATACCGATACCGATGGTGCCGGGCCTGCCTGCACGGGACCGATCGCTCGTCTGGGTGCGTCGGCGGGGTTCACGTTCCCGGCGGACCGGATCCGGGAGATGGCGGCGACGTGGCAGGCGGTGTTGAACCCGGACGGGGCCGCGCCCACCGCGGAGATCCTCGAGGCCAAATCCACGTTCTCGTTCGGCAAGCTCAGCCAAGGGTTGCACCCGCTGCGCGGCGGNTGCACCCGCTGCGCGGCGGGGTGACGCCGGAGCTCAAGGGCATCATGCAGACCCTGTTCAACACGTTCCAGTCCGCCCGCAGCGCTCCCGCGTTCCCGTCCGCGGAGGAGCAGCAGCGTATCGAGGCCGGCGAACTCGTGCCCGGCGAGATCCTCGACGAACGCGACGGTGGCCAGAAACGCGCCGATATTCTCCGTGGCATCCTGGTCCAGGTCGCCCAAGACCCTCGCACCCCGACCATGGGCGGGATGCCGCCGACGGTGATGGTGCACGTGAACGCAACCGACCTGAGCAACGGGGTCGGGGTTGGTTGGATCGACGGCGTCGAGGGGCCGATCTCGATGAAAACGATCAACCAGATGGTCGACAACGGCGGCTTCCGGCCGATCTTCTTCGGCGGCACCGGCGCCGTCCTCGCCCTCGGCGACACAGTCCGCTGCTTCACGCCGCTGCAACGTAGGGCGATCACCGCCCGAGATGGTGGTTGCATCATTCCGGGCTGTACCTGCCCACCGCAATGGACCGAGGTGCACCATGTGACACCGTGGCAGCACGGCGGCCCGACCAACGTCTCGAACGGGGCACTGCTGTGCTGGCGCCACCATCACGGCATCGACAACGCCGGCGGCTGGAAAATCCGGATGGTCCTGGGCATGCCCGAAGTCAAAGCCCCACACTGGATCGACCCCACCGACACCTGGCGAAAACCACCCCAACACCGCGCCCACGACCCCAAAACCCGACGACAAAACGAGTAGCCCCCGCCCGAGGGTCCGCCGGTCGCGTGAGCCTGTCGGCACTCGTGCAATTACCGCCCGCCAACCGGCTTCGTTAGGGTCGAAGGAGAAGCATGACTGTGACCACGAAGGTGCTTCGGAAAAAGGAATCACCATGACGACCTCCGAAAACTCGGCCGGCACCATCGGCGAAAGGATGGCCGGCGCTGATATCGAGGCCGATCTCCAGAGCATTTTGCAGGCGGTTCCGGAGCCTGCTGCCGAGAGTGAGGCGCACGCCGTGCTCGGGCGGGTTTTTCAGGGCGTACTTTTCGACATGGACGGCACCCTGGTCGACTCGACCAAGGCCGTGAACCGGTCCTGGCAGCAGTGGGCCGACGAAATGGGTCTGGGTGCGCTCTTCGCCGGCGTGCAGCATGGCCGTCCGGGCCGCGAGATGATCGCCGATCTGGTCCCGGCTCACCAGGTTGAGACGTCGTTCGCCCGGGTCAACGAGCTCGAACTCAGCGACACCGACGACATCACCATCCTGCCCGGTGCTGCCGAGCTGATGGCCGTCATCCCCGAAGAACGCCGAGCGATCGTGACGTCCTGTCCTCGGGAGCTGTGCCGCACCCGTCTCGCATCCGCCGGATTCACGGCCCCGGCCACGGTGGTGACCGTCGAAGACACGGTCAAGGGAAAGCCGGCGCCCGATCCGTTCCTCGAGGCCGCCGACAGGCTCGGCCTCGACGCCCGCCAGTGCGTGGTCGTCGAAGACGCTCCCGCCGGACTCGCCGCGGGTCGCGCAGCCGGCTGCGCAACCATCGGCGTTGTCGGCACTCACTCGGCCGACGAACTGGACGCCGACCTCGTTGTGTCCAGCCTCGACCGCCTGAGCATCGAACTGCACGATCACGGCGTGGTCTTTGTTCTCCAGACCGAGCCGAGGGAGTAGACAGGACACATGACAGGGCGAGAGCAGACCGAGATCGAGCGCAAGTACGACGTCGAGGGGTTGCGGCCCGTTCCGTCGCTGCAGGGGCTCGACGGCATCACCGCCGACCCGGCCGAGGTGCCTTTCGTGCTCACGGCCGTGTACTACGACACTGCCGATCATGACCTGGCCCGCCACCGCATTGTTCTGCGGCGCCGTGAGGGTGGCGGCGATGCCGGCTGGCACCTCAAGATGCCGGCTGCCGAGGGGCGCATCGAGGTGCACTGGCCACTGGACATCGGCGACGCCGACGGTACTGAACACATCCCCGACGAGGTACTCGAGCCCGTTCGCGCGATTGTGCGCGACCGGCCGCTCACCCCGCTGGCCCGGGTGAGCACTGTGCGCACCACGGTGCGACTCACCGACACCGACGGTCAGGCTCTCGCCGAGATCGCCGACGACCTCGTCTCCGCCTCCGATGTGCGCGGTGGAACGTACCGCAAGTGGCGCGAATGGGAGCTCGAACTTCTGGATGGCGCTCCCGACACCCGCAGGAAGCGCACCAGACTGCTCGATTCGGTCGAACAGGTGTTGCTCACCGCCGGAGCCACCCCGTCCACGAGTGCGGCCAAGATCGCTCGTGCCGTGGGCGTGGAGTCCCTGACCGAGCTCGACGGCGCCGAGGTGCTGCCGGGGCTGCTCCCCGCCCCCGCCCTGCAGCAGCCGGACTCCGCTGGTGCCGTCGTTGTCGGAGCGCTCCGCGACCTGACCGCGACCCTCGTCGACGCCGATCCCCGGGCGCGAGCGGATGCCCCGGACGCGATCCATCACATGCGGACCACGGTGCGCCGCCTGCGCAGCGTCCTCGCGGTCTACGCGAGGTTGTTCGACAAGGCCCCGGTGAAGGAGCTGCGTTTCGAGCTCAAGCACCTCGGAGTCGAGCTGGGTCGAGCCCGCGACGCCGAAGTGCGCGCCGCCCGGTTGGTCGACGAACTTGCCGGCGTCGCCGAATACCCCACCGAGGATGCGCGAACCCGGCTCGTCGGTGGAGCCCGCCGGGACTACGCGGAGGGCCTCGCCGCGGTGCGGGAGTATCTCCTGAGTACGCGTTACTACCGGCTTCTTGATGCCCTCGAGAGCTTCACGGCCTGGCCGCCGATCACCCCGAAGGCGGAGCGTCCCGCCGCCGCCGAGATCAAGCGGGACCTCGGCAGGGCCGTCGCCGCGCTTGAGCAGCTCACCGCCACGGTGTCCGACGCGGATGAGCCCGAGCCGGCATTGCACGAGGTGCGCAAGGCCGCCCGCCGGCTGCGTTACGCCGCTGCCGCCGTGGCGTCAGCCGCCCCCGTGGCCGAGGCGACGGCGACGAAGCCACCCACAAAGAAGTCGGCCGCCAAGAAGTCGGCCAGGACGGCAGCGAAGAAAGCGGCCGCGAAGCGCGCCCACGCTGCCGCACGATTCGCGAAGCTCCGTCGGCGCTACGCGCACGTCGCCCGGGCGGCCAAACCGCTGGTGAAGCGGCTCGGCGACCGGCACGACAGGCTGCTCTACATCGAGGAGCTCGGCCAGGCCGCGCGGGCCGCCCACGAAAGCGGTGAGAACACCCTGGTCTACGGCTTGCTCGTAGCCCGGTCCGAGCGCAGCGACGCCACGGTCCCCGTTGTCCTCGACGACACTGCTCGATCGGTGCAGCAGCTCAAGCGACTCGTCGGCGGGCTCTGAGCCAGCAGGGACAGAGCGAGCCGGACTACCAGCGCTCTGCGGACGACGCTGTGATGATCTGCAGCAGGGCTGCGCGCAGCTCGTCGGCGTTCTCGAGCGGCGGAAACACGTCGGCCTCGAGGGTGCGGGCCTGCTGCCACGCGGCGGTGCCCGCGTCGGTGCGGGTCACCAGGTGGCGCCGGGCGTCGCGCTCGTCCCGGATGCGTGCCACCAGACCCTCCCGCTCCAGCCTGTCCAGGGTGCGCGACATAGTCTGAGTCTGCACCCGTGCCTGCCGGGCCAGTTCGGTCTGACTTCGGGCTCCGTCGCCGAGCAGGTGCAGCACAATCAGGCCGGCATGGGTGAGGCCGAGGGAAGCGAGGGCTTCGACCCAGGCATGCTCCACCAGCCGGGCAGCCGTGGAAAGCAGTCGACCGTTCGGCCACTGGGCCATGGCATCGGGAGTGGTCACCCCCTCAATGTACTGCTACCGTGAGTTAGTCAGCTAGCTGACCAATTCGCCGCGACGGAGGAGAACCCCATGTCCACATCTCGCGATCTGCTCCGCCAGAGCACCGTCCTGATCAGTGCGATCCTCGCCCTCGTCGGATCGTTCATCGGCTCGGGCGCCGCGGGCGGCACGCCCATCCAGAACGCCTCCGGGGGAGCGCTGGCCGCCGATGCCACTCCGATCGCCCCGGGTGGACCGGCCTTCGCCATCTGGACGCCGATCTACGCCGGGCTGGTGCTCTACGCCATCTGGCAGTTCCTGCCGAGGCAGAAGACCGACCCCCGCCAGCGCCGCCTCGGCTACCCCGTGGCCGCCTCGCTGCTGCTGAACGCGGCCTGGATCCTCAGCGTGCAGTTCGACCTGCTCTGGCTGAGCGTTCCGGTGATAGTCCTGCTTCTGGCTGTGCTGGTCTGGGCGTTCCTCATCATCCTTCACACCCGCCCGCGGTCCCTGCTGGAGACCGTTCTGGTCGACGGCACCATGGGCCTCTACCTCGGTTGGGTCTGCGTGGCCACCGCCGCCAACATCACGGCAGCCCTCGTCGCCGCCGGCTTCGACGGGTTCGGCCTGGCCGCCGATGCCTGGGGTGTCCTGATCGTCGCGGTGGCCGGGCTCGTCGGCGTGCTCCTGGCCGTGGTCGGCCGCGGCAGGCTCACCCCCACCCTCGCCCTCTGTTGGGGCCTGGGCTGGGTGGCGTTCGCGAGGCTCAGCGGCGACCTGCTCTCCACCCCCACAGCGATCACCGCGATCGTGGCGGTCGTCGTGGTGCTCGTCGTCACGCTGGTCCTCCGCATCCGCGCGCCGCGCCGGCTGAACACCACCGCATCGGCCACCGCATGACCGGGGCACGCCGCCGCTGGTTGGGCCTGGTCTTCATCAGCATCGCCGTCGCACTGATCATCGTCGATTCCACCATCGTCAACGTCGCGATCCCCTCGATCATCGACGACCTCGACATCACCTCCACCCAAGTGCAGTGGGTGCAGGAGAGTTACACCCTGGTGTTCGCCGCCCTCCTGCTGGTCTTCGGCACCCTCGCTGACCGCTACGGGCGCCGGCGCATCCTCCTCACCGGAGTAGTGATCTTCGCATTGGCGTCGGTGCTGGCCGCGATGGCCCAGACCGGCGACCTGCTCATCGCCGCCAGGCTGGTGCAGGGCATCGGCGGCGCCATGGTGCTGCCCACCACCCTGTCGCTGATCAACGCCACCTTCCGCGGTCGGGACCGCGGCATCGCCTTCGCCATCTGGGGCTCCACGATCGGCGGTATGGTCGCCGTCGGCCCGCTGCTGGGCGGTTGGCTCACCACCTACTTCTCCTGGCGCTGGGCTTTCGGCATCAACGTGCCGCTGGGCATCCTCATCGTTGCCGGGATCCTGGTCTTCGTCTCCGAATCGCGCGACGCCGGCGAACCACGCCGGATCGACGGTGTCGGCGCGGTGCTCTCGGTGATCACCAGCGCCACCCTGGTGTTCGGCCTCATCGAGGGCCGCACCTACGGCTGGTGGCTCACCGAGACGGCACCGACCCTGGGCGATTGGACCTGGCCGTTCGACCTGTCGATCATCCCGGTCGCCTTCCTCGTCACCCTGGTGTCAGGCACCGCCTTCATCCGGTGGGGCCTCCGCCGGCAACGGCAGGGCAAATCCACCCTGCTGGCGTTCTCGCTCTTCCGAATCCCGTCGTTCCGCAACGGCAACATCGCCGCGCTGATCGTGTCGCTCGGCGAATTCGGCATCATCCTGTCACTGCCGCTCTGGCTGCAGAACGTGCTCGGCTACGACGCCCTGCAGACCGGGTTCGTGCTGCTGGCCCTGGCCATCGGATCGTTCGTGGCCAGCGGCGTCGCTGGGGCCTTGGGCAACCGGGTCTCGCCGCTCACCATCGTGCGGGTGGGCATCGTCGCCGAGATCCTCGGGGTGGCGGGCCTCGGCACCGTCATCACGGTGGACGCGACGTGGCTGTCGATCGTGCCGTTCCTGTTCGTCTACGGCATGGGCGTCGGCCTGGCCACGGCCCAACTCACCGGCGTGGTGCTCGGCGACGTGCCGGTCGACCAGAGCGGCCAAGGCTCCGGAACCTCGAGCACGGCCAGGCAGATCGGCTCTGCTCTCGGCATCGCCGTGCTCGGCACCGTGCTGTTCACCTCGGTCGGGCTGTCCCTGGACGCCAGGCTCGACGAACTCGAGGTGCCGGCGGCGACGAGCGCGCAGATCGTCGATGTCGTCGTCGACAGCGCGGGAGCAGCCATCCCGTCGCTGGATGCCCAGAGCCCGGCAGTGGCCGACGCGGCCCGCGAGGCATTCAGCGAAGGCACCCGCTACTCGGCGTACGCGGCCGCCGGGTTCCTGGTTGTGGGGCTTCTCGCCAGCCTGCGGCTGACGGGCAGGCCCCTCGAACGCGAAGAATTGCCGGTCACGGCGGAGGTCGCCGGGTAGTCCGGTCCCGGGACGGCTGCGGTTTCTGTACCGAGAGCTCCCCGCCGAGTCGGCCACCGAACGGCCGGCCGTGGTCGGCGTATTCCTCCCGGAAGAACCCCATGCGCCAGCTACCCATCTCGAGGCGGGCGCCGGTGCGCAGAATCTGGCCCGACGACGGGTCATCCGTTCGGGCGCCGCCGCCCACAGGGCCGAGTGCCACGAGGAGATACTCGTCGTTCTCGTCGTGCCGGATCTCGGCGTGCAACGCGTCCAGCCCCTCCAGACGCAGGTCTGCGTCTTCAGCGCTGCCGATCCGGGTCACGCCGGGCAAAAGGTCGAATTCCCGCGGCGGCTGGCCATTCCAGTACTCCGACCCCACCACGAAGATCAGGCGCGGCCGGCCGGCTCCGGGGGCGTAGTGCGTGGTTGTGACGCGCCGCCGGATGCGCCGGGCCAGGGTGGGCACCAGCGGGAACGGGGTCGGGGGAGGAAGCGGCAGCGTCCGCTCCGGTGCGGTGGGCTGCCGCCAGCGCCGCAGCAACGGGCTTACCGCGGCGGTGCTGCCCACTATGAGGTGCGGAGACTTCGTGACCAGACGCTGGGCAAGCGGTGCCTGCACGGCGCCCATCCGTGCGATCACCCCGTCGGGCCCGCTCACCGAGACCACGAGTCCGCGTTCGGCCAGATCGGCGGCGAGGCTGCGGAGGGCCGGCAGCGATGACATCCGAGCACGCACGAATCGTTCGGGATCGCTGAGGAACACCTCGATCTCCAGGCCGTTCGCACGAATGGTGCCGTGGGCCTGGTCCTCGGCCGGTTCACCGTCGGCCGGGTCGATCGAGAAGACCAGATCGATATCGAGCCGGGTGCTGCCCATGGGTCTAGTCGGCCGGGTTCTCGCTCGTGGTCACCCTCAGGGTGCCATTGAGCTTCCAGATTGCCCGTGGCGCGTCTGGCCCGATATCGCGGGGAACCTCGACCGTCATGTCGATGAAGCTGTAGTCGATGACGGCACTCTTGCCGGTCAGGTACGACCACATTTCCTTGCCCAGGTCGGTCCAGTCCTGGATGCTGTGTGCGTCTGGTCCAGAGGCCGGCGCGGGGTCATTCTGCAGATCGGTCATGAGGCAGGTCCTATTCGCTCGTCGTTGAGGATAGGGGACACGATAGCCGGGGCCGGCGGCGCGGAACTGGGTATCTGCCTAAATCACGGCGCACCTGGCAGCACATGTGAAAACAGCCCGCCCGCCGGAGGCGAGCGAGCTGTTTTCGGTGACGGGGGTTTTACTCGGCGTCGAGGTCAGTCTCGAGGATCTTGACGAGGCCTTCGAGGGCCTCATCCGCTCCGTCGCCCTCTGCGCGCAGCACGACGACCTGGCCGTTTGCGGCACCCAGGCTCATGAGCGACAGGATGCTCGACGCGTCCATCGCGTCGTCGGCCGGGTCGCCCTCGAGGGCGATGGTGACCTCGATCGGCAGTGCGCCGACGGCCTCAGCGAAGATCGCTGCGGGACGGGCGTGCAGGCCGACGCGGCTGGCGATGGTGGCGGTACGTTCTGACATGGTTCCTCCTGAAACTGTACGGATTACAACTGTATTGCCCGCGCGATGTGCACACGCCATGAGGCGGCAGCACATCGCACGGTTGACGTGTGGGGCTTAGAGCCCCAGTTCGTCGAGAATGGGCAGCTCGGCGCGAACCCGGGCACGTGCCTCCAGGGCACTCGGGGCAGCCAGGGCGATGCCGGCGAGGCGCTGGGCCTCTTCGACGGTGACCTTCGCCAGCACTGCAGCGACAGCGGCGAGGGCGCGAGCGGTCATCGACAGGGTGTTCACGCCCAGGCCGACGAGCACCACGGCCAGAGCCGGGTCGGCCGCGGCCTCGCCGCAGACACCGACGGGCTTGTTGTTGCCCTCGGCGACGGAGCCGGCCACGGTGAGCTGGATCAGGCGCAGCACGGCGGGCTGCCACGGCGTGTTCAGCGCGGCGAGCGGGCCGAGCTGGCGGTCGGCGGCCATGGCGTACTGGGTGAGGTCGTTGGTGCCGAGGCTGGCGAAGTTCACCTCGCCGAGGATGGTCTCGGCCGTCAACGCGGCGGAGGGAACCTCGACCATGACACCCGGGTTCTTCAGCCCGGCCTCGCCGCACATGCGGGCGAAGTCTGCGGCCTCTTCGGCGGTGGAGATCATCGGGGCCATGACCCAGACATCCGCTTCGGTGCCCTCTGCGGCGGTCGCGACGGCGGCCAGCTGGCGCTTGAGCACGCCGGGCGAGGTGAAGTCGGTGCGGTAGCCGCGCACGCCGAGAGCCGGGTTCGGCTCGGACGCGTCGGTGAGGAAGGGGAGCGGCTTGTCGGCGCCGGCGTCGAGCGTGCGTACGACGACCTTCTTGCCGGGGAACGCGTCGAAGACACCGCGGTACGCGGTGACCTGCTCGTCGAGGGTGGGTTCTTCGTCGCGGTCGAGGAAGCAGAACTCGGTGCGCAGCAGGCCAACGCCCTGGGCGCCGGCGGCGGCGGCCTTGACGGCATCCGCTGCACCGCCAACGTTGGCAAGCAGCGGCACGAGGTGACCGTCGGCCATGACGCCCTCGCCGGAGAACACCGCGAGGGTGGCGGCGTTGGCGGCCCAAGCCGTGGCGGCCTCGAGCTGGTCGGCGTCGGGGTCGACGCTGATGCTGCCGGCGGCGCCGTCAACGTAGACCTGGGAGCCGTCAGCGATGGCTTCCACACCGACCGCGGCGACGACGGCCGGCAGGCCGAGGGCGCGGGCGATGATCGCGGTGTGCGACTGCGGTCCGCCCCCGGAGGTGACCAAGGCCAGCACGACGGCCGGGTTCAGCGTGGCCGTGTCGGCCGGCGCCAGGTCGTCGGCGACGAGGATGAATGGTTCGTCGGAGGCGGGGATGCCCGGTGCGGGCACCCCACGCAGTTCCGCGACGATCCGGGAGCGCACGTCGAGGACGTCCGTGGCCCGCTCGGCCATGTAGCCGCCGAGGTTGTGCAGCATTTCGGCCACGGATGCCGCGGACTCCCAGATTGCCCGCTCAGCGGAGGTGCCGGTGTTGATCAACTTCACGGCGCCCTTGATGAGCATGGGGTCCGCGGCCATCAGTGCGGTGGCCTCGAGAACCGACTTACCCGCTCCGGTGGCGCTGACCGAGCGCTGCTTGAGCTCGGCCTGCACCGCCTTCGCGGCTGCGCGCAGTGTGACGGCGGCATCCTCTGCCGTCGTCGACGAGGCCAGCTGTTCTCCTGCTGGCGGCTCGCTCACGGCTTTGGGCATCTGCCGGACGGATCCTACGATTCGTCCGGGGCTGACCCCTACTCCTGTGAAACTCTGCACGGAACTTCCTCTATTCTTCGGCGTTAATGGTGCCCACTAATGTTAGGCGGTCACCAGGGTGTTGTTCTGCTGGATGGACCCCGAAGTCGGGGTCTTTCGGACGTAGCGCTTGAGCACGATTACCGCTATGGCCGAGATGACGGTGCCGATCAGGATCGCCAGGATGAAGCCCAAAACGTTCTCGATGGCGAAGAACACGAAGATTCCACCGTGCGGCGCCTTCGACGTGACACCCCAGGCCATGGTCAGCGCACCGGTGGTGGCCGCACCGAGCATGCTCGCCGGGATCACACGCAGCGGGTCGGCCGCGGCGAACGGGATCGCGCCCTCGGAGATGAACGACGCACCCAGCAGCCAGGCTGCCTTGCCGTTGTCGCGTTCGACCGGGCTGAACAGCTTGCGGTCGAGCACGGTGGCCAGGGCCATCGCGAGCGGCGGCACCATGCCGGCGGCCATGACCGCGGCCATGATCTGCCACGGCGCCTGGTTGGCCAGCGTTGCGGCACCCAGGCCGGCGACGGCGAAGGAGTAGGCCACCTTGTTGACCGGGCCACCGAGGTCGAACGCCATCATCAGGCCGAGGATCATGCCGAGGATGACAACCGACGCGCCGGTCATGCCGCTGAGCCAGTCGTTCAGGGCGACGGTCAGCCAGGCGATCGGTCCACCGAGCACCAGGAACATCAGTCCGGAGGCGAAGATCGAGGCCAGCAGCGGGATGATCACGACGGGCATCAGGCTACGGAGCCAGCGCGGAACATCGAACGAACCGATCCAGGCCGCCGCAACACCGGCGAGAAGACCACCGACGATGCCGCCGAGGAAGCCGGCACCCATGAAGCCCGAGACCGCACCGGCGACGAAGCCAGGAGCGATGCCGGGGCGGTCGGCGATGCCGTAGGCGATGTATCCGGCCAGGGCCGGAACCAGGAAGCCCATCGACAGGGCACCGATCTTGAAGAAGACCGCGCCCAGGTAGATGGCCAGGCCTCCCTCGGGCAGGTTCCACAGGCTGTTCTGCAGCACCACGTCGTCGGCGACGCCGGTGACGTCGTAGCCGCCGAGCAGGAAGCCCAGGGCGATGAGCAGGCCTCCACCGGCGACGAACGGGATCATGTAGCTGACACCGGTGAGCAGGGCACGCTTGATCTTCTGGCCCATGTGCTCGTTCTCGGACACCGAGTCGGATGCCGCCGCGCCGCCACCGCTGACGCGGCGGGCGTTCGGGTTGTCCACGGCGGCGAGAGCCTCCTGGATCATCTTCTTCGGGTCGTCGATGGCGCGCTTGACGGGGGACTGCACGAGGGGCTTGCCGGCGAACCGGCCCTTGTCGCGCACATCGACGTCAACGGCGAAGATGACGGCGTCGGCGGAGTCGATGACCGAGGCGGCCAGCGGGGTCGCTCCGGCGGAACCCTGGGTCTCGACCTGCAGGTCGATGCCCATCTCCTTGGCGGCTGCGACGAGCGCGTCCGCTGCCATGTAGGTGTGGGCGATGCCGGTGGGGCAGGCGGTGACGGCGACGAGACGGCGGGCCCCGTTGGCCGGGGTGCCCTCGGTGCCGGCTCCGGTGGGCGCCGCGGTGACGCTCGGGGCGGCGGAGGTGGAGTGCGCTCCGGCTGTGGTCGCCGCGGTGACCGGTGCGACGATGTCGGTGACCAGGGTCACGATCTCCTCAGGGGTCTTCGCGGCGCGGAGGGCTGCGGTGAAGTCGGCCTTCATCAGCGACCGGGCCAGCTTCGACAGGATCTTCAGGTGGTCCTGGTCGGCGCCTTCGGGGGCGGCGATCATGAAGATCAGGTCGGCGGGTCCGTCGGCCGAGCCGAAGTCGACCGGCTGGGACAGACGGGCAACGGCCAGCGTCGGCTCGGTGACCGCGCTCGAACGGCAGTGCGGGATGGCGAGTCCGCCGGGGATGCCGGTGGAGGTCTTGGCTTCGCGGGCGAGGGCGTCGGCGTACAGCCCGTCGATCTCGGTGGCTCGGCCGGCTCCGACGACGAGCTCGGCGAGGTGCCGAATCACGGTCGCCGGCGCGGCACCGAGGTTCTGGTCCAAAGCAACGAGCTCTGGGGTAATCAGTGCACTCACTGGTCATCCTCCTTTGGATGTGTAGCAAATGCCGTCACTGTGACGGCGCTGGGGTCGGTTTGGGTCACGGCCGGCACGGTTGAGCCGGGCAGGGATGCGGCAGCGGCGCCGTGGGCGACGGCCTGACGCAGGCAGTCCGGGGCGGATGCTCCGGCCAGGTCGCTGAGCAGAAAACCTGCCAGCGAAGAATCTCCGGCGCCGACGGTCGAAACCGCGACGATCGGGGGACGAGTGGCAAGCCAGTAGCCCTCCGCGGTGACCAGCAGGGCGCCCTGGGAACCGAGGGTGGCCAGCACGGCGCCGACTCCCGCGGTGATCAGGGTCTGCGCGGCGCGCGCGGCCAGGTGCGGGTCGGCCTCGAGGCTGTCCGGGTCTGAGATGCCGGTGAGCTCGGCGAGTTCGTCGGCGTTGGGCTTGAGCAGGTCGGGGCCGGCGCTGATGGCCGCGGCCAGGGGGGCACCTGAGGAGTCGATGGCGACTTTGGGGGCCGCGGCGCCGAAGCGGGTCTTGAGCTCCCGGGTGAGGTCGGCGTAGAAGGTGTCCGGCACCCCGGGTGGCAGCGAACCGGCCAGCACCAGCCAGCTGGCGCCCTCGGCCTTCTCGAGGACGAGCTCCACCAGGGCGGACTGCTGCTCGTTGGTCAACACCGGACCGGGTTCGTTCACCTTGGTGGTGGTGCCGTCCGGTTCGGTGATCGCGATGTTGCTTCGCAGGGTCGCGCCGATCGGCAGGCCGAGGTGCGGGATGCCCTGAGCGGTCAGCGCGAGCAGCACCGGGTCATCCGCGTCTCCGGGCAGGATCGCGAGGCTCTCGATGCCCGAGGCTGCCAGGGCACGGCAGATGTTGACACCCTTGCCGCCGGGTTCCTGATGGGCGTCCAGGGCGCGCTGTACGTCGCCGCGCGCGAGCGGGCCGGCGAGTTCGATGGTGCGGTCCAGGCTGGGGTTGGGGGTGAGTGTGACGATCATGCGATTACGACCTCGACATCCGCCGCGGCCAGGGCTGCGGCAAGTTCAGCGGAAGGGGGAGCATCGGTGATGAGCGCGTCGATGTCGCTCAGAGCAGCGAACCTGACCAGGGTTTCCTGGTCGAGCTTGGAGGAGTCGGCCAGCGCGACAACTCGGCGGGCGGAGCGCACGATCGCGGTCTTCACGGCGGCCTCGACCGAGTCGGGGGTGCTGAAGCCGAAGTCGGCGGCCACGCCGTTGGCGCCGACGAAGGCGATGTCGGGGCGCATGGCGTCGAGCATCTGGGTGGTGCGGGTGCCCACGATGGCCCGGGTGAGGCCGCGCACCCGGCCGCCGAGGATCTGCAGCGAGATGGCCTCGTTGCCGGCCAGCTTGTAGGCGATGGGAAGGGCGTTGGTGATCACCAGGAGCTGGTCGCCGGGGTTGGCCGGCGTCCACTCGAGAAGCCGGTCGGCCAGCAGTTCGGTGGTGGTGCCGGAGTCCAGGATGATCGAGCCCGTTGTGCTCGCAGGGATCATGGCCAGGGCGGCGTCGGCGATGCGGGCCTTCTCGTCGTGGCGCTGGGTCTGGCGCTCTTCGAGGCTGGCCTCGGACATGCTCAGCCGGTCGATGGCCACGGCGCCACCATGCACGCGGCGCAGGTGCCGGCTCAGTTCGAGGGCGGAGAGGTCGCGGCGCACGGTCTCCGGGGTGATGTCGAACCGCACGGCCAGTTCGTTCACGGTGACCCGGCTGCGGTCGGACACCATCTCGGCGATCATCGACTGACGCTCTTCGGCGAACATCGGGCCTCCTCGACGGTGAGAACGCGGCCCGGGGGAGTCGCGCAAAAGTTTGTATTCCTGACTTTAGACCCGTTTGTTTTTGCTTGTCAACATAAACACAGATAAACAAAGATCCCTGAATGCAAGCCGACAGTTCCCGGGGTGAGTGGCGGACTTCCCGCTTTCGCAGACGAAATGAAGGCGGGATGTCCGTGGCGACCTCGACCGGCCGTTCTGGGGCATCGGCTCCGGCTCGCGCCGGACGACCTCGTCGAGCGCGGTGTACTGGTTCTCGGCTGCATTTGAGGGCTATTCGGGTCGCAGGGGTTTACAGCGCGCCAGAGCCGCACTCCCGCTTTTTCGCACGCGCTCGGAATCGCCGCGGGAATCGATGCTCCGGGTGATCATCGTGCTCGCCGGGCTTCCGGAACCCGAATGCGATGACAACGTGTTCGACGAGAACGGCCGGTTCCTGGCCAGGGGTGACCTGGTCTACCCCGAGTACCCGCTGTTGCAGTTCACCGACGACGACCTGCTGGACCCGGCCGCCCTGGTGGCGCGGATCACGCGGCGGTTGCGGGCCCGGGGATGGTGAGTCTTATTGATAGTGCGACAGGCCGCTCAGCTCGCCGCCGTCGGTGAGGAACTCGGCTCCGGTGGAGAAGCTCGACTCGTCACTGGCCAGGAACAGCACCAGGTTCGCCACCTCGGTGGCCTGGCCGATGCGGTGCAGCGCCACGTGGTTCTGCGGCACATCGAGCCCGGCGGTCATCGGGGTGGCGATGGCGCCCGGATGCACCGAGTTGACCCGCACGTTGTACTTGCCGAGGTCCAGCGCGACGGACTTGGTGAGCCCGCGCACCCCGAACTTCGCCGCCACGTAGCCGGGGAGCGCCTCGTAGCCCTGCAGGCCGGCGGTCGAGGACACGTTGATGATCGAGCCCGCCTTCGACCGGATGATCATCGGCACCGCCGCCTTGATGCCGAGGAACACCCCGGTGAGGTTGACCGCGATGATGGTGTTCCAGGACTCCAGGGTGTACTCCTCGATGGGACCGAAGTTCACGATCCCGGCGTTGTTCACGAGCACGTCGAGTCCGCCGAAGTCGTCCACCGCGACGGCGACGGCGGCGTCCCAGTGTTGGGCGCGGGTCACGTCGAGGTGCACGTACCGGCAGGCCTCGCCCAGTTCGGCGACGAGAGCCTTGCCGTCCTCATCGAGCAGATCCCCGATGACCACTTGCGCGCCCTCCTCGACGAGGCGACGGGCCATCGCGGCACCGAGTCCCCGTGCTCCACCACTGATGAGTGCGACCTTGCCGCTGACACGTGCCATGGTGTTTCCTCCATTCGAGTCGACCTTCGACAAACGAGTTCGACGGGGAATGTACACGCGCGGGGCTCTGGCCAGCACTGTCGGTGGCCGACGGTAGCGTGAGTGATATGAAGATCCTGCACACGAGTGACTGGCACATCGGGCGCACCTTCCACACCCACTCGACCCTTGACCACTTGGCGCTCGTGTTCGACGCCCTCGTGGGCATCGTGCGCGAACGCGGGGTCGACGTGGTCGCCGTGGCCGGTGACATCTTCGATTCGGCCACACCGTCCGCCGACAGTTACGCCCTGCTCAGCGGCACCCTGTCGCGCCTTCACGCCACCGGCGCCCGGGTGGTGATGACCAGCGGCAACCACGACTCGGCCACCCGGCTCGGCTTCCAGTCGGAGTGGGCGGGGCTCGCCGGCATCCACGTGGTCACCGGGTTCGACCAGTACCGCACCCCGATCTCGATCGACGACGAACACGGCCCCGTGCACTTCTACGGCATCCCCTTCCTCGAACCGGCCCTGGTGCGCCACCACTACCCCGACGAGCTCCTCAAGACCCACGAACAGGTGCTGGGCCTGGCCATGCGGCAGGTGCGCGCCGACCTCGCCGACCGCGGCGGCCGCTCGGTGGTGCTCTCGCACTGCTTCGCAGCGGGAGTCGCCGCCAGCGATGTGGAGCGCGACATCAGCGCCGGCGGCCTGGACCTCGTTCCGGTGAGCGTCTTCGACGGCCCCGACTACGTCGCGCTGGGCCACATCCACGGTCGCGCGCAGATCACCGACAGGGTGCGCTACTCGGGAGCCCCGCTGCACTACTCCTTCGCCGAGGCCGACAAGCCCCGCGGCGGCTGGCTCGTCGATCTCGATGCGAACGGACTGGCCGAGACCGAGTGGGTCGACCTGCCGATTCCCCGGCGACTGCGGGTGCTCACGGGGGAGCTCGAGTCCCTCGCTCACGACGACGCCTTTACCTCGTTCGAGAACGACTGGATCGCCGCGGTGCTGACGGACCGGGTGCGGCCGCTGGACGGCATGCGTACCCTGCAGAAGCGCTTTCCGCACTGTGTGGCCCTCGAGCACCGCCCGACCATCACGCAGGCGACCGAGGAGTCCACTTATTCCGACCGGGTCAAGCACAAGAGCGACCCCGAAATCGTGGCCGGTTTCCTGGAGTTCGTGCGCAACGGTGTGGGCCTGAGCGCCTTCGAGCGAGAGCTGGTCGCCGAGGTCCTGGGCGATACCACCGAGGCCACCGTATGAAGATCACCCGGCTGCGCATCGCCGGCTTCGGCCCGTACAAGACCGAGCAGGAGGTGGACTTCACCCGCTTCGATGCCGACGGAATCTTCCTGATCACCGGCAAGACCGGCGCGGGCAAGTCCAGCATCCTGGACGCCATCTGCTTCGCCCTGTACGGCTCGGTGCCCCGGTTCGACGGCAGCGAACTGCGGCTGCGCAGCGACCACTGCGACCCGGCCGACCCGAGCTTCGTCGAGCTCGAGTTCACCCTCAAGGGCGACACCTACAGGCTCTACCGCACCCCGCGCTATGAGAAGGCCAAGAAGCGCGGCGTGGGCACCACCACGGCGCAGCCGGATGCGCGCCTCGAGCGGCTCAGCGCCGGCACCGACGGCACCGGCGACTGGGTGGGCATCGCCGCCCGCCCGGTGGATGTGGGCACCGAGCTCAGCCGGATCCTGCCGTTGAAGCAGGACCAGTTCCTGCAGGTGATCCTGCTGGCCCAGAACCGGTTCCAGCGCTTCCTGCTGGCCAAGACCGACGACAGACTCACCGTGCTCCGCACCCTGTTCGGCACCCTGCGGTTCCAGCAGCTGGAGACCGAGCTGCTCACCCGGCGCAAGGTGCTCGACGACGAGCTGACGCTGGTGCGGCACGAGATCGACGGGATCGTGGCCGCGACCCTGCGCCAGCTGTGGCGCGACGACGACGAGGACACCCGACCCGAGTCCCCGGCCGACCCCCACCTCGGCTGGTTCGACGCGGCGCTCGACACCCTTGATTCCCGGCTGGCGGCCGCCACCCGGCACGCCGAAACCGCCTCCGCGGCCCTGACAGCGGCCACCGCCGAGTACCAGGCCGCCGAGGACCGGCGCCGACGCCAGGACCGCCGGGATGCGGCGGCCCGCACGCTGACCGCTCTCGAGGAGCGCGGGAACGAGATGCTCGGCAGCCGGGAAGCCCTGCGCCTGGCCGAGCACGCCGCCAGGGTCTGGCCGCAGGTGCGCGCCCGCATCGACGCCGACGCCGCGGTCGGCACGGCCGAGGCCACAGCGACCGCCGCCCGGGCCGCCTGGAAGCGGCTTGTCGACGACGACGCAGACTCAGCAGATGCCGCCGGCCTCAGCACCCTGATCGACGACAGGCTGCGCCAGCTCGGAAGCCTCGACGACCTGCTCGTCGAGGAACGCAGGCTGCCCGCCCTCGACCAGCAGATCACCGATCTCGAGCGCCGCACGGCCGCCCAGATCGAGGCGCTCGACGCCGCCAAGCTGCTGCTGCTCGCGCTGCCCGAGCGCATCGACGCGGCAACGGATGCCCTCGCCGCGGCGACCCTCGGCGCCGCCCGCGCCCCGGAGGCCGAAGCGACACTGGCCCGGGCCGAGGCTGCACTGGCCGCGGCCGACGACGTGCGCCGGCTGGAAACCGAACTGGTGGGGGTACACCGCGCCGAACGGGAGGCCGTGGCGGAGAACACCGCGGCCGCCCTGCACTATCAGCAGCTCGTGGACGCCCGGCTCGGCGGTTTCGCCGTTGAGCTCGCCGCCGGTCTCGTCGACGGCGAGCCCTGCGCGGTCTGCGGGGCCACCGAACACCCGGCGCCCATGACCGGCGACGCCGCACCCGTCACCGAGGACGACCTCGACGACGCCCGCGACCTGATGAGTCGCCGGCAGGGGGCCGTCGACGCCGCCCGCACTCAGTCCCGGGACGTCGATACCCTACTCACCGCCGCCCGCACCCGGGCCGGCGACGATGATGCCGACACGCTCGATTCGGCACTCCGGCAGGCAGAGGATGCCCTCGCCGTGGCTGCCGACCACCGCGCCAGGCTGCCCGCCCTCGAGGCCGAGCTGTCCCGCCTGCGCGTCGACCAGGCCGAGGCCCAGGCCGCCCTGGCCCCGCTGCAGCTGGCGCGCGACGAAGCCACCGTGCACCTGGCGGAACGCCGGACCGAGCGCGACGGCATCGCCGGCCGCGTCCAGGCCCAGCGGGCCGGGTTCGACAGCGTCACCGAGCGGGCCGGCCGGCTGCACAGCGAG